>NZ_JBEPBI010000192.1:0-15121 GCF_040299045.1 Streptomyces sp. NPDC001027 | reverse complement strand
GCCCCTCCAGCAGGGGCTGCGCCCGGGCCCAGTGAGCGGCGAGCCCGGCCACCCGGGCGGGAGGGCCGACGAGGAGCAGGCGCATGCCCCACGCGGTGAGGTCCGAGGGGAGGAGGCCGGCCCCCGGCAGGTCGTCCTCGTCCCGCACCAGGGGGAGCAGGAAGCCGTCCAGGGCCTCCCGCAGCGCCGGGTCGGCGAATCCCCGGGCGGCGTCCCAGCCCTCGCCCGCCCAGAAATGGGGTGCGTAGGACCCGGTGGTGCTGTGGAACTCGTAGCGGCCGCACCAGGGCGTCTTCGGCGACGCGGGGAACACCCATCCCGCCTCGGGCGCCGCCCACGGATCCGGGCCGGCTGGGCACGCGGCCTCGTGGAGCAGCTCCTGCCGCCCGGCCGCAGGCGTCGCCTCCAGCCGGCCCCAGTCGAGCGCCAGCACCGTGAGGTCAAGCCCCAACGGATCCCCCTGCCCGGACCACCAGGTCGGCCCGGTCCCGCGTCGTCGCCACCAGCTCGGCGTTGAGCCGGTCGCTGCGGCGCACCCAGGCCACCGCCTCCTCATGGCCCTTGCCGAACTCCTCGTGCCGGGCGACCAGCCGGCGGACGCGCTCGTCCTCGTCCGTCTCGCAGAACCACACCTCGTCCAGCGCGGCCCGCACCCGCGCCCACGCCCCCGTGCCGAGGAGCAGGTAGTTCCCCTCGGTGACGACCAGCCGCACCTCGGGCGGGACGGGCACGGCCCCAGCGAGCGGCTGCTCCAGCACCCGCTCGAAGCCCGGCGCGTACACGACGTCCCCGCCGTCCGCCTCCGCCCGCAGCCGGTGCAGCAGCGCCGCGTAACCGGCCGCGTCGAAGGTGTCCGGCGCGCCCTTGCGGTCCCGCCGGCCGAGGCGGTCCAGCTCGACGTCCGCGAGGTGGAAGCCGTCCATCGGGACCTGCGCGGCCCACGGCTCCCCGGCGCCGTTCAGCTCCCGCACCAGCCGCTCGGCGAGGGTCGTCTTGCCCGCGCCGGGGCTGCCGGCGATGCCGAGCAGGGTGCGCCGGCCGCGGTCCCCGGCGAGGGAACGGGCCCGCAGGACCAGATCGTCGAAAGTGAGCACACAGCAGAGTGTCGCAGTCTCCTGGCAGGAGACCCGCAAGGAGAGGAGGACGCACGTGTCCGACGACGAGACGCAGATCCGCACCCTGATCACCCGCTGGGCCGACGCCGTCCACCGGGGCGACCTCGACACGGTCGTCGACCACCACGCCGAGGACCTGGTGATGTACGACGTGCCCGCGCCCCACCAGGGCATCCGGGGCCTCGCCGCCTACCGGGCCGCCTGGCCGCCGTTCTTCGTCTGGCAGGCCCAGGGCGCCTGCTTCGACATCGACACCCTCGACGTCACCGCCGGTCACGACGTCGCCTACGCCCACGCCCTGCTGCGCTGCGGCACGCCCGAGGAGCTCGCGGACTGCCCCGGCCTGCGGCTGCGGCTCACCTTCGGCCTGCGCAAGGAGGACGGCCGCTGGACGATCGCGCACGAGCACCACTCCTTCCCCCACGACTGACCGCCGAGGGCCGCGACGACCGGCCACGACGACGGACCACGACGGTCACGGGGACGGGTCACGGCGACCGGCCACGAGACCGGTGACGACGAGGGCCATGACGAGGGCCATGGCGGGGGTCGCGGCCGGCGTCGGCCGGGTGGCGGTCACGGAAACGTGTGTGGCGCGGGCCACACCGTTGGGAGACGCGTTGTGGGGGAACCGGCCTTGTATGACGACGACGCTCGGTCTTCCCGACGACATCCAGGCCTGCCTCTTCGACCTCGACGGGGTCGTCACCCGGACGGCGGCGGTGCACGCGGCCGCCTGGAAGGAGACCTTCGACGCGTTCCTGCACGCGCGCGAGGGCGAGGACCAGCAGCCCTTCGACTCCGCCGACGACTACGACGAGTACGTCGACGGCCGGCCCCGCGCCGACGGCGTCCGCACCTTCCTCGCCTCCCGCGGCATCGAACTGCCCGAGGGCGACCCCGCCGACCCGCCCGACGCGCAGACCGTCCACGGACTCGGCAACCGCAAGAACGAGCTGCTCCTCGAGCGGATCCGCACCGAGGGCGTCGAGCCGTACGACGGCACCCTGCGCTACATCGAGGCGGCACGCGCGCGTGGCCTGCGCACCGCGATCGTCTCCTCCAGCGCCAACACCCGCGACGTGCTGCGCTCCGTCCACGCCGAGCACCTCTTCGACGTCCGGATCGACGGCGTCGTGGCGGCCGAGCGCGGCCTGCCCGGCAAGCCGCGCCCCGACACCTTCCTGGCCGCCGCCCGCGACCTGGGCGTCGAACCCGCCCGCGCGGCCGTCTTCGAAGACGCGCTGGCCGGCATGGACGCGGGCCGCGCCGGGAACTTCGGGCACGTCGTCGGCGTTGACCGGGTCGGACAGACGGACGCGCTGTACGCGCACGGCGCCGACGTCGTCGTCAAGGATCTGGACGACCTCATCGGGCAGGGAGGGGACGCGTGATCACCGACCGGTCCTACACCGTCGAGCCGTGGTGCGTGCGCGAGACGCAGCTCAACCTGGACGTCCTCGCCCAGAGCGAGTCCGTGTTCGCGCTCTCCAACGGACACGTCGGCTGGCGCGGCAACCTCGACGAGGGCGAGCCGCACGGCCTGCCCGGCTCCTATCTCAACGGCGTGCACGAGCTGCACCCCCTGCCCTACGCCGAGGCGGGCTACGGCTACCCCGAGTCCGGGCAGACCGTCATCAACGTCACCAACGGCAAGATCCTGCGGCTCCTGGTCGACGACGAGCCCTTCGACCTGCGCTACGGCCGGCTCGTCGCCCACGAGCGCGTGCTCGACCTGCGGCGCGGCGTGCTGGAGCGCACCTGCGAGTGGACCTCGCCGGCCGGCTCCACGGTGCGGGTGCGCTCGACCCGGCTGGTGTCGCTCGCCCAGCGGGCCGTCGCCGCCGTCGCCTACGAGGTGGAGGCCGTCGGCAGCCGCTCCCGGGTGGTCATCCAGTCCGAGCTGGTGGCCAACGAGAGTCTGCCCGACCCCGACGGCGACCCGCGCGCGGCCCGCGCCCTGAAGTCGCCTCTGGAACCGGAGGAGGACGTCGCGGTGGGCCGTCGGCTGCGGCTGGTCCACCGCACGAAGCACAGCGGGCTGCGGGTCGCCGTGGCCGCCGACCACGAGGTGAGCGGCCCCGAGCGGACCACCCTCAGCAGCGAGAGCAACGTCGACGTGGCCCGGCTCACCGTCACCTCCGTGCTGGAGCCCGGCCAGCGGCTGCGGGTGGAGAAGCTCGTCGCCCACGGCTGGTCCGGCGTGCGCTCCCGGCCCGCGATGAGCGATCAGGTCGAGGCCGCCCTCGCCGCGGCCGGGCACAGCGGCTGGGAGGGCCTCCTCGAGGAACAGCGCGCCTACCTGGACGACTTCTGGACCCGCGCGGACGTCGAGGTGGACGGCGACGAGGAGATCCAGCAGGCCGTCCGCTTCGCCCTCTTCCACGTCCTGCAGGCCGGCGCCCGCGCCGAGCAGCGGGCCATCCCCGCCAAGGGGCTGACCGGCTCCGGCTACGACGGCCACGCCTTCTGGGACACCGAGACGTTCGTGCTGCCCCTGCTCACCTACACCGCGCCCGTGGCGGTCGCCGAGGCCCTGCGCTGGCGGCAGAACACCCTCCCCGCGGCCCGGGAGCGCGCGGCCCAGCTCGGGCTGCGCGGCGCCGCCTTCCCCTGGCGGACCATCGAGGGCTCCGAGGGCTCGGCGTACTGGCCGGCCGGGACGGCGGCCTTCCACGTCAACGCCGACATCGCCGACGCCGTGGTGCGGTACGTGGAGGCCACCGGCGACCGCGACTTCGAACGGACCACGGGCGTCGAGCTGCTGACCGAGACGGCCCGGCTGTGGCGGGCGCTCGGCCACCACGACGCGCACGGTCACTTCCACATCGACGGAGTCACCGGCCCCGACGAGTACAGCGCTGTCGCCGACGACAACGTGTACACCAACCTCATGGCCAGGGCGAACCTCCTCGCGGCCGCGGAGGCCGTCGAACGCCATCCGCAGGAGGCCGCAGCGCTGGGCGTCGACGACGAGGAGAGCGCGGCCTGGCGGGACGCCGCCGAGGCGATGTTCGTGCCCTACAACCACGATCTCGGCGTCCACGAGCAGCACGCCGGCTTCACCCGCTACCAGCACTGGGACTTCGACGGCACCCGTCCCGACCAGTACCCGCTGCTGCTGCACTTCCCGTACTTCGACCTCTACCGCAAGCAGGTGGTCAAGCAGGCCGACCTCGTCCTGGCGATGTACACCTGCGACGGGCACTTCGACGAGGAGCAGCTCGCCCGCAACTTCGCCTACTACGAGCCGCTGACCGTCCGCGACTCCTCGCTGTCCGCCTGCTGCCAGGCGATCGTCGCCGCCCAGGCCGGACATCTGCGGCTGGCCTACGAGTACACGGCCGAGGCCGCGCTGATGGACCTGGCCGACCTCGAGCACAACACACGGGACGGACTGCACATCGCGTCGCTCGCTGGCACGTGGACGGCCCTGGTCGCCGGGTTCGGCGGGCTGCGCAGGGAGGCGGACAGCCTGCGGTTCGCCCCCCGGCTGCCGGAGCGGTTCAGCCGCCTCGCCTTCAGCGTGCAGGTGCTCGGCCGCTGTCTGCGGGTGGAGATCGGCCCGGACAAGACCGCGTACACGCTGCTGTCGGGGGCGCCGCTGACGATCCGCCACCACGGCGAGCCCGTGCACGTCAACGGGGACGGCCCCGTCGTGCGCCCGGCGCCGCCGGTCCCGGCGCGTCCGGCGCCCCGCCAGCCGACGCACCGGGGCCCCAACTTCCGCTGACCCCGCACCGCCCTCAGTCGCGCACCCCGTGGTCCTTGCGGTACCTGACGATCTGCTGGGCGGGGTCGCCCGTGCAGGACCACGGCATGCGCGTCGCCCGGCGGCCGAGGCGGGCCAGGAGCGGGGCCGCCACGTCGGCGACCCGCGCCGCGCACGCCGCGTGGGCCAGGTGGTTGACGTCGCGCAGCTCGCCGGGGGCGACGGCGCCTTCCTGGCGGCCGGCGAGCCAACGGTCCCAGGTGCGGCGGACGTCGCTGACCGCGCCGTCGTTGTTCCAGTGCTGGGCGAGGGCCACCGAGGCGGAACGCCCGGACGCGGTGTCGACGGCGTGGCGGAACTCCTCCACGCGCGCGTACTGCACCAGCACCGGCAGCGGGCAGCCCGGCGGAGCCACCCCCGCCGCGTCCCGGGCGAAGTCGTACATCAGCCCGTGCGAGCCGTGCCAGCGGGCGGAGTAGTAGTGCAGGACCTGGAGGTGTCCCTCCATGCTGTAGGGGTCGCGCCGGTGCAGCTCGTCCCACCAGCGGGCCAGTTCCTGCCGCCGCACCCCTGCGGGGTAGAGGCGGGCGACCGAGATCAGCGAGGTCCACGGCGTCGGGTCGTCCAGATAGGCCTCGGTCGCGGCCAGACACGCCAGGACCGCGCCGTCGACCCGCGTCTGGTCGATCGGCGCGCCCCGGCCCGCGGAGATGGCCAGGTTGAACGCCCGGGCCGTCTCCGTGGCCGCCCGCAGCACCAGCGCGTCGGCGCTGTGCGGCTCGGCGGCCAGCCAGGTCTCCACCGTGGAACTGCTCGCGCAGGCCTGCGCGAGCATCCGCATGCGGTGGCCGCGGGCGAGCCAGTCGGGCCCGGTCGACCGCAGCAGGTCCCGCAGACCCTGCCAGCGCCCGATGACGATGTCGTGCTTGACGGAGGAAAGCGGGGCGTCCCCGCAGTCGGGGTCGAAATCGGGAGCGAAGCGGTCCCGCGCCATCACGTTCCTTCTCAGAAGTCGGTGGAGAGGCCCTCGTGGGCGACCGTACGCCCGTCCGATCGGTCGTCGGGCACATAGTCGGCCTCGACGGTCCGTGCGGCGTCCAGCCGGGCGGGCCGGTAGTACTCACTGCCCTGCCGCCAGTACCAGAGCATCGGCACGAGGCCCACGGCGAGCCCGCCGACGCCGATCGCGATGGCGGTGGGCGCCAGTTCGCCGAGCGACTCCACGAACACCCAGAACATGAACACGGACCCGAACAGCGGCCACAGCCCGCCGAGGACGAAGTCCGACGGCGACCTCAGCAGGGTCTTGCGGTACGCGACGACGGCCGCGAGGCCCGCGAGGCCGTAGTAGACGGCGATCTGCAGGCCGATCGCCGAGATCGCGTCGGCGAGGATGTCGCCCACCGAGCCCAGGGCGTTGGAGGCGACGAACAGCACCAGCGCCACTCCGCCCACCACCACGATGGCCACCCAGGGAGTGTTCCAGGTGCGGTGCACCCGGCCCAGCGCGGACGGCATCGTACGGTCGCGGCCCATCGCGAACAGCGAGCGCGTGACCTGGATCAGGGTCGTCTCCAACGTGGCGACCGTGGACAGCATCACGGCCACGATCAGCAGCTTGCCGCCCCAGCCCGGCCACACCTCTTCGCCCAGCACGGCCAGCACGTTCGCGTCGTTGTCGGCGATCTGCTGCGAGCTGAGGACGATGTTCACCGCGACGGTGAAGACCTCGAAGAGGAGGAAGACGACGCCCACGCCGATCAGTCCCGCGAGACCGGTGGTGCGGCGGCTGTTGCGGGTCTCCTCGCTGAGGTTGCTGGTGACGTCCCAGCCCCAGTAGTAGAACGCGGCGACCAACGCGCCCGCGGCGAAGCCGGAGACCCCGTCGAAGTGGCCGAAGCCGAACCAGGACCAGTCGAACGGCAGGGAGTTGTTCGTGTGGAACAGGCAGAGCACCGCGAACAGCGCCAGGATCGCCAGCTCGACCCCCGACATGATCAGCTGGGCGCGGACGGTGAGCCGGGCCCCGCCCAGCACCACCGCCAGCATCACGACGAACCAGGCGGCGCCGACCACGGTCGACAGCGCGGTGTTCGCGGCGAGGTCCTCGTCGAACAGGGCGAGCGTCATCGACCCGGCAGGCAGTGACCCCGCCACCATGAAGATGGTCGCCGAGATCACCAGCGCCCAGCCGCTGATGAAGCCGAGGAAGGGATGGAGCGTGCGCCCCACCCAGGAGTAACTGGCGCCTGCGTTGACGTCGATCCGGCTGAGCCGGCTGAACGCCAGCGCGATGCCCAGCATGGGTATCGCGCAGTACAGCAGGGCCGCCGGGCCGGCAAGGCCCACGGCGCCCGCCAGGACCGCCGTGGTGGCGGCGATGGAGTAGGCGGGGGCACTGCCCGCGATCGCCATCACCACCGTGTCGAAGGTGCTCAGCACATTCGCCTGAAGCCCTCTGCCGGTGCTGTTGCTCATGGTTGGCGCTGCTTTCGTCGTGCACGCCGGGGGAGGGAGGGGCCCGGCGGTGAATGGGGGGTGAAGAGTGGGACGTGGAGCTGTGTGGAGCACCGCCGCGTGAGAGGGATGGCCTCGGGAACGTCGGCGGGGAGGGGCGCGCAAGGACACTGTTTCAGCACTGCGTCGGCGGACGGTTACACCGAGTGTGCGAGTGACTATAGCCGCAACTCTTGAGCTTTCAAGATTGACGGGTGGGTAATCTTCGCGGCCGACCGTGCAGGCGGCATGTGTCGTGATTGGAGCGGGCCGCACGGGAAACGCGGACGGGGAGAGCAGCAGGTCGGCCGACGAGGAGGCGCCATGGGCACGGAGTACGAGGCGATGGGCGACGACGTCTACCAGCCCACCGGATCCAACGAGGAGCAGGAGGACGGGGCCCCGCTCGACCTCCAGGACGCCGTCGACGAACGCACCTACGACGACGCCCTGGACGAGGGTTACTCACCGCCGGAGAAGCCGCTCGGCGTGACCAGGTACGGCACCACCGCGGCCGAGCAGCACGACGGCGAGAGCCTCGACCGGCGCCTCGCCCAGGAGGTCCCGGACGTTTCGGCGCCGGCCGGGGACGGCGTCGGCGACCTTCCCGGCGGCGAGGGCGAGCCGGTCGACCCCGAGGCCGGCGACCGGCGCGCGGGCCGACTCGTCGCCCCCGACGAGGGCGCCCACCCGGACGCCGTCAAGGAGGAGATCGCCGAGGACGTCGGCATCGACGGCGGAGCGGCGAGCGCCGAGGAGGCAGCCGTTCACATCGTCGAGGAGTAGGCCGCCCCGCCGGGGAGCGGGGCGCCGCCCCGGTCAGTCGTCCATCCGCTCCAACTGCCGCAGCCGGTTGGTGGCGTCGAGGGCGGCGACCTTGTACGACTCCGCCAGCGTCGGGTAGTTGAACACCGCGTCGACCAGATAGTCGACGGTCCCGCCGCAGCCCATCACCGTCTGCCCGATGTGGATCAGTTCGGTGGCGCCCGTGCCGAAGCAGTGCACGCCGAGCAGGGTGCGGTCCTCGGGGGAGACCAGCAGCTTGAGGACGCCGTGCGCGTCGCCGATGATCTGCCCGCGGGCCAGTTCGCGGTAGCGGGCGACGCCCACCTCGAACGGCACGCGCTCCTCGGTGAGCTGGTCCTCCGTCCGCCCGACGAAGCTGATCTCCGGGATGGTGTAGATGCCGATCGGCTGCAGGTGGTGCATGCGTCCGACGGGCTCGCCGCAGGCATGGTACGCCGCCGCCCGTCCCTGCTCCATCGCGGTGGCGGCGAGGGCCGGGAAGCCGATGACGTCGCCGACGGCGTAGATGTGCCCGACCGGGGTGCGGTAGTGCTCGTCGACCTCGATCCGCCCGCGCCGGTCCGCCGTCAACCCCGCCTTGTCCAGGTCGAGTTCGTCGGTGAGCCCCTGCCGGCCCGCCGAGTACATCACCGCGTCCGCCGGTATCTTCTTACCGCTCTCGAGGACAGTCAGCGTGCCCCGCTGGTGCCGTTCCACCGCGGCCACCGTCTCCCCGAAGCGGAAGGCCACCGCCAGGTCCCTCAGGTGGTACTTGAGCGACTCGATGACCTCGACGTCGCACATGTCGAGCATCCCGGCCCGCTTCTCCACCACCGTCACCTTGCTGCCGAGCGCGGCGAACATGCTGGCGTACTCCATGCCGATCACGCCGGCGCCGACGATGACCATCGACTGCGGCACCCGCTCGATCGTCAGGACGTTGTCGGAGTCCAGGATGGTCCGGCCGTCGAACTCCACGCTGTCGGGGCGGGCCGGCCGGGTGCCCGTGGCGATCACGATGTGCTCGGCGCTGATCAGCCGCTCCTGGCCGGTGACCTCCCGCAGCGCGATCGTGTGGTCGTCGACGAAGCGGCCGGTGCCGGCGAAGAGGGCGACGTGGTTGCGGGACAACTGGCTGCGGATGACGTCGATCTCACGGCTCACCACGTGCTGGGTGCGGGCGGTCAGATCGGCGACGGTGATGTTCTCCTTCAGCCGGTAGCTCTGACCGTACAGATCGCGCTGGGTGAGGCCGGTGAGGTAGAGCACCGCCTCGCGCAGCGTCTTGGAGGGAATGGTGCCGGTGTGCAGGGAGACCCCGCCGACCATGTCGGGGCGGTCGACGACGGCGACCCGGCGGCCCAGTTTGGCCGCGGCGATGGCGGCCTTCTGGCCGCCGGGACCTGATCCGAGGACGAGCATGTCGAAGTCGGGCATCCTCCGCAGTCTGGCAGTGCGGGGGCGCCCAGGGAAAGGGCGGCGGAAGATCCTCCGGCGTGGGTTGCTGCGCGGGTTGCGGCCCGGGCTCCGCCGACCGGTCCGGAGGAGGTCTCAGGGGAGGTTCTAGGGGAGCACCTTCTCGATCGCGCCGGGGCCCTCCTCGTCGAGCTTGCGCCGGGCCCACGCGAGGTTGCGCGGGGTGAGGTCGCGGCCGGTGGCGAGGACCATGTCCTCCGGCGAGACCTCGGTCCCGGTGCGGGTGTGGAGCAGGCTGTCCGGGGTGGTGCGGTCCGGCGAGGGCCGGGCGGCGCCGGGCTGTGACGTCGGCATGGTGTCTGCTCCTCGCGTCCGAAGGAATGTACTAACACCATTCATCCTGCGGCCGCGCCCCGCAATCCCGATCATCCCCGTCCGAGATGCCGCGATGATCGTGCTGACGTCTAATGGGCTGTGTCGGGGCGACCCAACCACTGTGCGGTGACCCCGCACGGCATGGAAGGCCCAGCTCATGGAACCCACCACTGCCGGGAGACCCCAACGGGGGGCACTGCGCAGGCTCGGCGCCTGGTGCGCCCGTCACTACCTCGTCGTGATCATCGCCTGGCTGGTGGCCCTGGTCGCCCTCCAGGTGATCGACCGAGCCGTCGGCGGCACCTTCGAGGACGACTTCGCGCTCTCGGACACGCAGTCCCAGAAGGGGCTCGACGTCCTCGAGGAGCACGACCCGCAGGCCGGCGGGTACAGCGCGCAGATCGTCATGCACGACGACGCACAGCCGCTGAGCGCGCTGAGTTCGCAGATGTCCACCACGGTCGGCGACCTGCAGAAGCTGCCCCAGGTCCTGTCGGTGCAGAACCCCCTCTCGCAGAGCCCCACCAAGGTCGGCCCGGTGTCGAGCGACGGCAAGACCGGCTACATCACCATCCGCTTCGACCAGCAGCCCAACACCCTCGGCCACGCCTACCTGAACGGCGTGGACAAGGCAGTCCAGCCGCTGCGGGCGGCCGGCGTCGACGTCGAGTACGGCGGCTCGCTCGGCGAACTGGCCCGCCCCAAGGCCAACGACTTCGTCAGTGAGGGGATCGGCTTCGCGGTCGCCGTCGTCGTCCTGCTCATCGGCTTCGGCAGTGTCATCGCGGCCGGACTGCCCCTGATCACCGCGTTGATCGGGGTCGTCGGCGGGCTCGCCGTCCTCGGGCTGCTGGCCGCCGCGTTCACCTTCGCGACGGTCTCCCCGACCCTCGCCACCATGATCGGCCTGGGCGTCGGGATCGACTACGCGCTGTTCCTGATCACCCGGCACCGGCAGAGCCTGATCGACGGCGCGGATCCCGCCGAGGCCGCCGGCCACGCCACCGCCACCAGCGGGCGCGCCGTCCTGGTCTCCGGCACCACTGTGATCATCGCGCTGGCCGGCCTGTACGCGTCCGGAGTCTCCTTCATCGGCAAGCTCGGCGTCGCCGCCGCCGTCACCGTCGTCTCCGCCGTGATCGGAGCGCTCACCCTCGTGCCCGCCATGCTCGGGCTCATCGGCCGCCACATCGACCGCTGGCATGTGCGCAGACCGGTCGCCGAGACCGACGCGGAACCCGGCGCGACCCCGCACGGCACCTGGCACCGGTACGCCAAGCGGGTCGAGCGCAGGCCCTGGCAGTACCTCGGGGGAGGGGTCGCCGTCATCGCGATCCTCGCCATCCCCGTCTTCTCCATCCAGCTCGGCCACATCGGCGACGGCGCCGACCCGACGTCCTTCACCGACCGGCGCGCCTACGACCTGATGACCGACGCCTTCGGGCCCGGCTCCAACGGCCCCCTCACCATCGTCGTCGACCAGACGTCCGTCCCCTCCGACAAGCGCGCCGACCTGCAGTCCCAGGCGCAGAAGACGTTGAACGCCGTACCGGACGCCTCCACCGTCACGCCGTTGACGCCCACCCAGGACGGCGACGTGCTGATCGGCACCGTCTACTCGACCCAGGCGCCGCAGGACGCCGTCACCACCAGCCTGACGAACCGGCTCAAGGACACGACGCTGCCCGACGCGGTCTCCGGCTACGACGCCAAGGGCTATGTCACCGGCACCACGGCCGCCCAGGTCGACTTCCGTGACATCGTCGCCAGCCGGCTCCCGCTGATCATCTGCGTGGTCGTCGGCCTCGCCTTCCTGATCATCCTCGCCGTGTTCCGCGGCCTGCTCGTCGCGGTCAAGGCCGCCGTCCTCAACGTCCTGTCCATCACCGCCTCCTACGGCGTCGTCGTCGCCGTCTTCCAGTGGGGCTGGGGCGGACCCGCGCTGGGCGTCCACGGAGACGTGCCCATCGAGAGCTATGTGCCGATGATGATGTTCGCGATCATCTTCGGCCTCAGCATGGACTACGAGATCTTCCTGCTGTCCCGGGTCCACGAGGCCTGGCTGCGCACCGGCAACGCCGAGGACTCCGTCGCCCACGCCCTGGAGATCACCGCCCGGGTCATCACCTGCGCGGCCCTGATCATGGTGAGCGTGTTCGCGGCGTTCATCATCAGCGACAACATCGTCGTCAAGATGCTGGGGCTGGGACTCGCCGTCAGCGTGCTGATCGACGCGACCGTGGTGCGACTGCTCATGGTGCCCGCCGTGATGACCCTGCTGGGGGCGCACGCCTGGTGGACGCCGCGGTGGCTGGACCGGATCCTGCCGCACATCGACGCCGAGGGCGACGCGGACACCCTCAGCGGGCCGCCGCCGGGGTCGGCGCGAGGACCAGCATCGTGACGTCGTCACGGACGTCGGGACAGTGGCGCGACACGTCCGTCCACACCCGGCCCGCCGTCGTCGCCGGGTCGGCGCCGGCCGCCAGCGCGGGCAGCCGCTCCAGGAGCGGATAGAACACGCCGGCGGCGTCCCTGGCCTCCGAGACGCCGTCGGAGGCGAGGAAGAGCCGGTCCCCGGGGCGCAGCGGCACGACACAGGCGCTGACCGGGGCGCCCTCCGGCAGGCCGAGACCCAGCGGCGTCCACGGCACGACGTCCACCTCGGAGACCGTGCCGTCGCGCAGCAGCAGCGGCGGCGGATGCCCGCAGGCGACGACGCGCACGGCGTCCGCGTCCGGCGTGAACTCCACCAGCACGGCCGTGGCGAACAGTTCGGCGTGCGCCACCCGCGCCGAGTCCACTGCCAGCCTGCGGTCCAGACGGGCCGCCACCGACTCCAGGTCCGGCTGGTCGAGCACCGCCTCCCGGAACGCCCCGAGGAGCGAGGACACCGTCGCCACCGCCGCCAGTCCGTGCCCCTGCACGTCCCCCAGCACCGCCCGCACCCCGTGGGCGCTCTCGCGCACGTCGAAGAAGTCCCCGCCCACCAGCGTCCCGCGCTGCGCCGCCCGGTACAGACCGGCGCACCGCACCGGCCCGACCCGCTCGGGCACCGGCGGCGCCACGGCGCGCTGAGCCGCCTCCGCGATGGTGCGCTCGGTGTCCAGCTGGACGTCCCGGCGGCGGCGCACGAACGCCACGAACACGCTCAACACCGCCACGAAGAACACCGTCAGCACATCGGTCTGCCCCGGCCGGTCGAGCTGGAACGCGGGCACGTTGAGCATGACGACCACGGCGGCGCCGAGCACCGCGGTCACCGCGGGGCCGTACGACAGCACCGCCAGCGGCGGGATCGCGCCCAGCAGGAAGCCGATGTCCAGCGGACTGGGACTGACGAGCGTGGCGACGCAGACGCCCGCCACCAGCAGCAGCGGCAGCGCCCGCACCCAGCGGGGCGGCGGTGCGCCCCGCAGCCAGCCCCGCCGCTCCCCGTCCTGTGCGCCCACACCCCCACGCTCCCCCTCCCGCCCGCCCACCGCACGCCGGGAATCCGGTGGACGCCGGGAAATCCGGTGGACGCCGTCGAGGGAGGACTCCTAGCGTGGGGGCGCACGCCCGGACCCCACGGAAGGAGGCGAGCGCCATGCAGTCCACACATGACCCGCGCTCCCGCCCCGTGACCTGGGCGTGCCGCGTCTGACGTTCGTCCGACGCCCCCGGGAGCGCACCCCATGCCGTACGCGACCCGGAGGAATCCGTGACCGATCTGGTCATCCGCGCTCTCGACGAGAGCGACGTCCATCTCTTCGACACTCTGCCCGACCCGCTGCGCGCCGCCGAGGCGTTCTGCCATGCCACGTACCGGCCGCACTGGAAGCGGGTCGCTCTGCGCGACGGGCGGGTCGTCGCCCGCGCCGCCTGGTGGGGCGGCCCCGACGACACCGAGCCGCTGACGGTCGAGTGGTTCGACTTCGCCGACGGCGAGGAGGCGGCCGGCGCGGAACTCCTGCGCACCGCGCCCTGGCGGGTCGGCCTGGAGCTGGTCCTGCCCGGCGACTGGCGAGCGGACCCCGCCGTGCGGGCCGCCGCCGAGGCCCGGTACGCGGCGGCCCGCGCGGCCGGCCACACCCCGCTGGTGGAACGCTTCGTATACCGCTGGACTCCGGACTGCGGGCTGCCCGAGCGGCCCGGACGGCTGCACTTCGCACCCGAGCCCGACGACGCGGTCTTCTTCGACGCCCTGCGCCGCATCCACTCCGACACCCTCGACGCCCACGCGCTGAAGGCCGTGGCCGAGGGCGGGCTCGACCTGGCCGCCCAGGAGGAGATCGACTTCTTCCGCTGGTGCCCGTCCCCACGTGAGTGGTGGCAGACCGCCCGCACCCCGGACGGCGCGCTGGCCGGCATCCACGTGCCGGCCCACAACCCGTCCGGTCCGTGCGTCGGCTTCGTCGGGGTGCTGCCGGAACACCGCGGACACGGCTACGCCTACGACCTGCTCGCCGAATGCACGCACCATCTCGCCGCACGGGGCGCGGAGTTCATCGCCGCGGCCACCGACCGGACCAACCACCCGATGGCGGCCCACTTCGCGAAGGCCGGATATCCGGTCGTCCGTGAGCGCGTCAACTTCCGGCTCGACTGACGGCAGGCTGTCGTACCCCGGTGGCAGGCTGTCTTCGGTGACAGGCAGGCTCCGGGGGTTCGGACGGTCGCGGAGGGGCGGACGGCGTGGTGGGGTTCGAGGGTGAGGTCTGGCATGTGCGCGATGTGCGCGGGGGAGAGGACGTCGGGGAGATCGTCGTCACCGGGGCCGACTTCCCCTGGCTGTCGGGGCGCTTCGTGCCGGGACCGGGGCACGCCGCCGTCGCCGCCCTGTTCGCCCGTGAGCTGGCTCTGGCGGAGCAGGACCGGGACGAGCTGTGGGAGGAGTGGGAAGCGGTGTACGACGAGATCCGGCGACGGGTGTCGCTGGTCTCGCCGCGCGGTCCCGTCGCGGAGTTCCTGCTGCACGTCAGCGGCGGCGAGGCGTGGTTCCGCTGGAGCGACGAACCGTTCGCGGGGACGTGAGTCAGCCTGCCGAGTCCGCCAGCAGGGTCTCGGCGTCCGCGAGGATCTCGGTGACGCGCAGGCCGAAGGCGGCGTCGCAGGCATGGGGGCGCCCGTCGCGGGCCGAGCCGAGCAGGGCGTCCGCGGCTCGGGCGAAGGCGCTGCCGGCGTCCGCGTCGCCCTGCGGGAGCCGGCGCACCCCCGCCGTGCCGCGGAGCTCGACGCC
>NZ_JBEPBI010000191.1:0-15218 GCF_040299045.1 Streptomyces sp. NPDC001027 | reverse complement strand
GTCCACTTGTCGCCGTCCGCGTCCTCCGCCGTCTCGAACAGGCAGCCGTTGACGTTGTCGAACGTCTTCGGCTCGCCGTCGGACCGGTCCTTGGATGACGACCCACGACGACAACCCGACTGCAAGCTCAGTGAGCCTCTCCCGACGTCACCGCTCTCCCGCGAGGTCGAGATCCTTCTTGCTCGTCCCGGCCACGCCCTCAGTGCTCCGGGGTCGCCGCCAGGGGTGCGCCATCGGACCGGAGACGGCCCGCCACCACGGCTCCTCCGGCAGCTTCCCCGCCGGCTCGAACGGCTCACCCGGCCGGGGGAGCGCCACCGCCTGCCCCGCCTCCTCGGCCGCGTCCTTCGTCCACTCCCCCGGCTCCGCCCAGGCGTGCAGCGCCAGGTTGAACGTCCCCCAGTGGATCGGGAGCAGAACCCCGCCCGGACTGCCTCCCTGCAGGTCGAGATGAGCCTGCACCCCCTGCGCGGGCGACATGTGAATGTCCGGCCAGGCGCCGGGCAGCGGCGTACGGTCCGTGTGGTCCTTGGGCCAGAAGTCGGAGTACGCCCCGATCTGGATCATCGTCGCGTCGAACGGGCCGTGCGCGGCGCCGATGTCCCGGAAACCGTCGAAGTAACCGGTGTCCCCGCTGTGGAACAGCCGGTGCTCCGCGCCCGCCACCACCCACGAGGCCCACAGGGTGTGCTGGGTGTTGCGCAGGCCCCGGCCGCAGAAGTGCCGGGCCGGGGTGGCCGTCAGGGTCAGCCCGCCGACCTCGGTCGCCTCGTGCCAGTCCAGCTCGCGCAGCCGGTCGGCGGACACGCCCCAGTGCTCTAGATGGGCGCCGACGCCGAGCGGCACCGCGAACACGGTGTCCGTGCCGGCCAGCGCCTTGATGGTGGGCAGGTCCAGGTGGTCGTAGTGGTCGTGCGAGATGACGACGACGTCGACCGGGCCGAGCGCGGCCAGCGGAAGCGGCGCCGGGTGCAGGCGCTTGGGGCCCGCGAAGGCGAACGGGGAGCAGCGCTCGCCCCAGACGGGGTCGAACAGCACCCGCTGCCCGTCGATCTCGGCGAGCACGCTGGAATGCCCCATCCAGGTCACCCTGAGACCGGTGACCGGCGGTTTGGCGAGGTCGGCGAGGGTGGTGGCGTGCACCGGCACAGTGCCCGCGGGAGCACGCCGGGGGCGTTGCTCCTTGTCGAAGAAGTCCTTGGCGAAGTCCAGCATCGAGCCCGAGGGGCGGATGCGCGCCGGGCCGCCCGGGTTCTGGAAGACGCCGTCCTTGTAGTGGGGCGATCTGCGGATGCGCGCCAGGCGCTCACCGCTCGGATCCGCGCCGAAGGCCTCGGGCTGCAGACCGCGGAGCCCGGAGCTCAGGGAACGGAAACCGGACACGGTACCTCCAGGTGGAGTCGCTGAGGCATTCCATTATGGTCGCCTCGCCCGGCAACGCGTTGACAGCCCTCGCGGCCCGTCCGCGATACTGACCCACTGTTCAGTATCGCCCCGGTCTTGGAGTCCGTGTGTCCGACGCCCCCCTGCTGTCCCTGACCTGGACGGACGAGGTCACCGGCCGCCAGGGCTTCCTGGTCGTCGACCGTCTCGTGCGCGGCGTCTGCAGCGGCGGACTGCGCATGCGGGAGGGCTGCACCCTGGCGGAGGTGACCGGCCTGGCCCGCGGCATGAGCCTGAAGGAGGCCCTGCACTACGACCCCGACGCGGCCTACGTCCCGCTGGGCGGGGCCAAGGGCGGCATCGACTGCGATCCCCGGGATCCGCGCGCCTACGGGATGCTGGTGCGCTACCTGCGGGTGATGCGTCCGTACGTGGAGAGCTGCTGGACCACCGGCGAGGACCTGGGACTGACCCAGGACCTGGTGGACCGGGCCGCCGCCGAGGCGGGTCTCGTCTCGTCCGTGCAGGCGGTCTACCCGTTGCTGGACGACGCGCACGCGGCCCGCGCGCGCCTCGCGGACGCCTTCGCGGTCGAGGTGGACGGCATCGGCCTCGACGCGCTGGTCGGCGGCTGCGGAGTGGCCGAGTCCGTGCTGACGGCACTGGACCGGGCCGGCGCGCCGTACGCCGGGACCCGGGTCGCGCTCCAGGGGCTCGGCACCATGGGCGGCGCGACGGCGCGCTTCCTCACGCGCGCGGGGCTGACGGTCGTGGCCGTCGCCGACGTCCGGGGCACGATCGCCCACCCCGACGGGCTCGACGTGGAGGCGCTGCTGGCCGCGCGGGACGGCCACGGCACGGTCGACCGGTCCGCGCTGCGCCCCGGCGACCGTGAACTGCCGGGTGACGCCTGGCTGTCGGCGGACGCCGAGGTGCTGGTGCCGGCCGCCGTGTCGTACGCGATCGGCGTGCGGGAGCAGGAGCGCGTCACCGCGCGCTGGATCGCCGAGGCCGCGAACATGCCGGTCCTGCCGGAGGCGGAGGCGCTGCTGCACGCGCGCGGGGTGTGCGTCCTGCCGGACGTCGTCGTCAACTCCGGGACGAACGCCTGGTGGTGGTGGACGCTCTTCGGCGACGTCGGCACCGACGCCGAGGAGGCGTTCGGCCGCACACGACGCTCGATGCGCCTCCTGACGGAGCGGGTGCTGGCCCGCGCGGAGGCCGACGGGACGACCCCGCGGGCGGCCGCGCACGCCCTCGCGCGGGAGCGGCAGCGGGCGGTCACGGAGAGGTTCGGCGACAGCCGATGACGGCGTCGGGGCAGCTCACAGCCCCTGTGTAGGGTGACGGACGTGGCGAGGGTCCGGTTGAGCGTGGCCGAGCGGCGGGAGGAGATGCTGCGGGCGGCCATCGAGCAGATCGAGGCGCGGGGCGTCGCGGCGGTCAGGATCGCCGACGTGGCCGCGGCCCTCGGGGTGAGCAACGCGCTCGTGCTGTACCACTTCTCGACGAAGGAGCGGCTGGTCGCCGACGCGTTCGCCCGCGCGGCCCAGGAGGATCTGGCGCATCTGCGCAAGCTGGTCGGCCGCCGCACCACGGCGCTGCGCCGGCTGCGGGCGGCGGTGCGCTGGTACGCGCCCACCGGCAAGGCCAAGGGCTGGCGGCTGTGGATCGAGGGCTGGGCCGTGTCGCTGCGCGAGCCGGCGCTGCGGGACGTCGCCCGCCATCTCGACCGGGAGTGGAAGGCGGCGCTCGCCGGGGTGATCGCGGAGGGCGTCGCCGCGGGCGAGTTCCGGTGCCCGGACCCGGCCGGCACGGCCCTGCGCCTGACCGCCCTGCTGGACGGACTCGCCGTGCAGTTGACGTCCTATGCGGGCGCGGTGTCCCGGACCCGGGCACGGCAGTGGGCGGACGAGGCCCTGGACCGTGAACTCGGGCTGCCCGCCGAACCCCCTGCCCCTCCCGCCACCACCAGCCCATCCGGTCCGTCCGGCACCCCCCGCCCGTCCGACTCTTCCGCCCCTTCCGGAACCCCCGCCCCTTCCGGAACCTCCGGCCCTTCCGGCGCCCCCGGCACGCAGCGACTCTGACCACCCGACGGCTCTCAGACCAGCGCGTAGACCGCCGTCACCGTCGCCGTCGCCCGGATCTCGCCCGGCGCCGCAGGCACGGCTGCCATGCCGGCGCCGGGCGTGTCGCCGGCCGCGGGGACGGGGCGCGGGGTGGTGGACGCGTCTTCGCTGAGCGAGATCAGCCGGCCCAGGGCGCGGCCGCTGAGGCGGGCGTACTGCTCGGCCTTGGCCCGGGCGTCGGCGTGCGCCGCCTCCCGCGCACGGGCCTGCAGCGGGGCCGGGTCGGAGACGCCGAAGACCACGAAGCCGATGCGGGCCGCGTCGCCCGCGGCGTCCGTGACCGCCTGCAGCACCGCGCCGGTCCTCGCCACCTGGCGCACCTTGACGGTGAAGGACTGGGCGGCCTGGTAGCCCGTCAGCCGGGGCGCGCCGCCGGTGTAGTCGTGGACGGGCTGCAGGGAGACGCTCTCGGTGCGGACGTCCCGGTCGGCGACGCCTTCGGCGCGGACCGCGGCGAGCAGCGCGGCAGCCGCCTTGCTCTGCGTGTCCATCGCGGCCTGCGAGGTCTTGGCGGTGGCCTCGACGCCGGCGCCGACGACCGCGAGGTCGGGCTCCGCGCTCGCGCTGCCCTCACCGGTCACCGTCACGGTGGCGGCGTCGGCCGGCACGGCTGCGGGGCGGACGGGCAGCGCCGCCGCCGTGGGCGCGGCGAGCGCCGGGCCGCCGAGGGCGAGCAGGGCGACGAGCGCCGCGGCGACGGACGTACGGGAAAGGCGCATACGGGACCGGTCCTCGAAGGTGTCGGCGCGGACGGTGCGGGTGCGGTCATCCCAGCACCGGCCCCGGGTCCCGCCCCGACGCCACTCCCGTGCGATCACCTCACTGGGGGAGCGGCCGGCCCCGCGACGCTGGCGGCGGGCCGCTCCCCCACGGGCGAGCCGTGCCGCCGGACCCGCTAGGCGACCGCCGCGATGCGCATCCTGATGTCGTCGGGGGAGAGCTCGCCCTTGGCGATCACATGATCGCCGGAGGACTCCCCGCGCAGCCGGCGTCCGATCCAGGGCACCAGGTACTCGCGGGCCCAGTGCACGTCGTCCCGCCGTACGTCGAGGGCGCCGCGCGGCGGGAGCTGCGGCCAGGGCTGCTCCGGATCGGCCGGCACGTCGAGGCCGAGGGCCTGCCCGGCGCGCAGGGCCACCCGCGTGTGCCCCTCCGGGGAGAGGTGGAGCCGGTCGCCGTCCCAGGCCCTGCGGTCCTGCACGGACTTCAGGGACCACAGGTCGAGCACGGGACAGCCGTACCGGTCGGCGACGGCGCGGACGTGTCCGTTGTAGGTGGCGATCTTGCCGCGCAGATGCTTGAGCACGGGGACGCCACGGGTGTCGAAGCCGGTGGTCACCAAGACCGTGCCGGCTGCGGCGGTCAGGGCCGAGATCGCGCGCTCGAATCGCTCGGCGACCTCGTCCGGGTCGGTGCCGGGACGGAGGATGTCGTTGCCGCCCGCGCAGAAGGAGACCAGGTCCGGGGCGAGTTCCACGGCCCTGGCGAGCTGGTCCTCCATGATCTGGTCGAGCAGCTTCCCGCGGACCGCGAGGTTGGCGTAGGCGAAGTCGCCTTCGGGCCGCAGGTCCGCGAGAAGCACCGCGAGACGGTCGGCCCAGCCGACGAACGCGCCGTCGGGGCCGGGGTCGCCGACGCCTTCGGTGAAGCTGTCCCCCACCGCCACGTACGACCCGATCACTGATCTGTTGTCATTCTTCGAATCGTCTGCCACGGCAGATCATGATTCACCTTCGAATGTGACCTACGCGACCGTAGGCAGAGGTTGACGGTCGGTGAGAAAGGCCACTCGTAAAGAGTTTGCCCATCAGGGAATAGGCGCCCACACGCGGAAGTCGTTGATGCGGAAGTGGCTCCAGGTGGTGCGGAAGGCGAAGTGGCCGCCCGTGTACGGCTCCGGGTCGGTGTGGTCGAAGACCAGCCGCCCGTTGTTCCACCAGCGGACGACGGGGCCGTCGGAGACGATCCGCACGTGGTGCGGCCGGTTCGCGACGAGCAGCGGCTCGGTGTAGTCGTACAGCAGCGGGCGCACGCCCGGCTCGCCCACGTAACGGCGCAGCCTGGTCGTGGTGTTGCCGTTGGCGCCGTAGCCGACGTAGTACGTCCTCAGGTGGTCGTACTCCGCGAGGGCGCCGCCGCGCGGGGTGGCGAAGAGATCGTCCGGGGAGCGCACGTCGACGGCGTTCCAGAAGTTGTTGAGGTCGGAGACGCGGTCGTTGGGTCCGCCCGCGGAGACGGGCGTGGCGACGTACTCGATGACGTACGGCCCCTCCAGCCGCCGCCTGAACCAGACGGTCGCGCCGGCGGGCACGTCGATCTCGAGGCTCCCGCGGGAGGCGGTGACCGTACCGCCCTGTTCCCGTTCGACGGCCCACCGGCCGAGCCCGTGCCGGAAGTCGTCGTGGGCGAGGAGCCGGCGGCGGGGCGCGGCGCTCGCCGTCGCCGAGGGGGCGAGCGCCGCCAGGGCGGCGGAGGCGGCGAGTGCGCCTAATGCTCTGCGCGTCGTCGTCACGGGATGCGTCTCCTTCGGTCGGACCGGGGCGGCGGGGCGGCTTCGCGAGCGGCTGTTCCCGGGCCGACGCCTGGTCGGCGTCCCACCGGGTCCGAGGCCGCCGATGAAAGCGCTTGCCATCTGACCGGACCACTTTCTCCGGTCCCGGCGTCACCTGTCGACACCGCGACCGGACACGCCGAAGGCCGGCCCCCGGATCTTGCGATCGGGGTCCGGCCTTCGGCTGCGCGTCGGGCGGGTCGCCGGCGGGGATCAGCCGACGGAGACGCCGTGGGAGCGGAGGTAGGCGAGCGGGTCGACGTCCGAGCCGTAGTCGGGCGTGGTGCGGATCTCGAAGTGCAGGTGCGGTCCGGTCACGTTGCCCGTCGCGCCGGAGAGTCCGACCTGCTGGCCCACGCCGACCGTCTGGCCGGCCGAGACGGAGAGCTGGGACAGGTGGCCGTACTGGGCGTAGTAGCCGTCGTTCAGCTTGATGACGACCTGGTTGCCGTAGGCGCCTCCCCAGCCGGCGGAGACGACGGTGCCCGCGCCGACGGCCTTGAGCGGGGTGCCGGTCGGGACGACGAAGTCGACGCCGGTGTGGTAGCCGCTGGACCACATGCTGCCCGACTGGTGGTACGGCGTGCCGACGGTGGCGCCGGACACGGGCAGGGTGAAGTCGGCGGTGCTGCTCTCGGCGGCCTGGGCCGCGGTCTTCGCGGTGGAGGCGGCGGACGACGACGTGGACGTCGAAGGCTTCGAGGGCTGCGAGGGCTGCGACGACTTCGAGGAGGAGTCCGCGGAGGACGACGAGGGCGACGAGGACCCGGACGACTTGGGTGCGCCGACGGAGGCCTTCCCGCCGATCGACAGCTCGAGGCCCGGGTGGATCAGCGAGGGGTCGGTGCCGACGGCCTCGCGGTTGTCCTGGTACAGCTTCTTCCAGCCGCCGCTGACGTGCTGCTCGGTCGCGATCTTCGAGAGGCAGTCGCCGGAGCGCACGGTGTAGGTCGTGACGGCGGCGGTCTTGCGGGCCGCCGGGGCGGCCTGCGCGGACTTCTGGGAGACGGTCTGCGCGACCGCCTGCGAGACGGCCTGGGACGCGGACTCGGGAGTGGCCGCGTGGGCGCCGGAGGCGGCCATGAGCGGAAGGGCGAGCGCGGCCCCGCCGGTACCGGCGGCGGCTATGGAACGGGTGAGGCGCTGGGCCTTGGGACGACGGTGCTTACCCTTCGCGGGCATGACGAATTCCTCTCCGGCGCCTGCGAGGTGAGCTGTCGGGTGCGGACTGGAGATGTCCGGCCGCGTCGGGACGCGGCTTTACCCCGAGCCTGTTCCGGGACCGGAACAGGCGGTCGTGCCTGTGGGTCCCCCGCTCCTGCCGGGTACGGGTGGGTGTGCGGATTCCGGGCGGCGGCAGGATTGGGCGTCCGTCCGGATTGGTGTGGAACGTAAGCGACCGGGACGCACAGGGACAAGCAAAGGTTGCACCGCCACGGCGTTTCTCTTGATCCGCCGCGAGAATTCCCGGTCACCCTCCGTGAATCAAAACAGCCCTATTGGGTCAAGCACCCGGTAAATCCACATGAATTACGTGAACATGACGGGCGACGTACGGTCACGGATATGACGCTGCTCACGTGACGTTGCTCCAGCTTTCTTTATTCCAGAGCGAGTTATCACGAAGAATCCAATTCGGACAGAAACCTCAGATGCGACGCAGGCGGATAACCGTCGCATCGAGATCGCCCCGCAGTCCGGTCCGCAGCCCGTGGTGCAGGAGCACCGCCCCTCGGTGCACTTCTCCCGTTTCACGGCATTCGTACGACGCCGTCGGGTCGAGTCCGCGCAGCCGCAGCGCCGGGACGGGCTCCCCGAACCGCTGGGCCTGGAGCCAGGCCAGGACGACCGTCTCGTCGCCGAGCACGTACTGGACGGCGCTCAGGCCGGCCCCCGGCGGCCGCAGCCGGTACAGGTCGCCCTGCTGCACGAGCGTCCGGACGTCCTTGTAGAGGTCCACCCACCGGCGCGCCTCGGCGAGCTCCTCCTCGCTCCACTCGGCAAGGTCCCCGCCGACGCCGAGCACCCCGGCCATGGCGCTGACGAACCGGAAGCGCAGCGAGCTGACCCGCCCGTTGAGCTGTGTGTTGGGGCTGTCGGTGACCCACGCGGCCATCACCCGGGCGGGGTGGATCTGACTGAAGCCGTGCTGGATGTCGAGCCGGTCCAGCGGGTCGGTGTTGTCGGAGGTCCACACCTGGTCGGTGCGGCTCATGATCCCCAGGTCCACGCGCCCGCCGCCGCCCGAGCAGGACTCGAAGGCGACGCCGGGGTGGGCCGCCCGCAGCCGGTCCAGGAGGGCGTACAGGGCCCGTACGTGGTCGACCCACAGACGTTGCGGATAGGGGTCGTCCGGCCAGCCCGCGTCGGTGAAGCAGCGGTTGAAGTCCCACTTGACGTAGTCGATCGGCGCGCTCGACAGGAGCCCGTCGAGCTGCTCCCAGAGGTACTCCTGGACGTCCTCGCGCGCGAGGTTCAGCATGAGCTGATTGCGGAACTCCGTCCGCTTTCGTCCCGGTTGGAACTGCACCCAGTCCGGGTGCGCCCGGTAGAGGTCGCTGTCCGGGTTGACCATCTCGGGCTCGACCCAGATGCCGAACTGCATGCCGAGGGCGCGCACGTAGTCGGCGAGGGGCTTCAGCCCGTTCGGGAAGCGGTCCGGGTTGGGCTGCCAGTCGCCGAGCCCGGCGTGGTCGCCGGTACGGGCCCCGAACCAGCCGTCGTCCACCACGAAGAGTTCGACGCCGATCGCCGCGGCGCGCCGGGCGAGGGTCGCCTGCTGCTCCTCGGAGATGTCGAAGTAGGTGGCCTCCCAGGAGTTGAACAGCACCGGCCGGTCCTGCCCGGCGTCCGGGACGACATGGGCCCGCTGGTAGGCGTGCCAGGCACGGCTCGCCCCGCCGAAGCCGCCGTCGCTCCACAGACCGGCGAAGACCGGCGTGGTGAAGGACTCGCCCGCCGCGAGGCGCAGCAGACCCGAGTCGTCGTACCCGGCTCCGCCGGTGATCTGCACGCGTGCGTCGGGGAGCCGGGCGACGGCGATCCGCCAGGAGCCCGACCAGCCGAGGGCGCAGCCGTAGACCTCGCCGCGCTCCTCGGTGGCGTCGGCGTCGAGGGCGACCCAGGGCAGGTGCTGGTGGCCGGTGTGGCCGCGGCGGCTGCCGATGACCGTCTCGCCGGGGCCGAGCGGGGTGCGCGCGAGCTGCGACTCGGCGGCCCAGCGGCCGTGCAGCTGGGACAGCCGCCAGTCGTCCCGCTCGGGCAGGGTCCAGGTGGCCGAGTCCGCGCGAAGCAGTTCCAGCGGCTGTTCGCCCTCGTTGCGCAGGGTCGTCCACCGCTCGACGACGTCGCCGCGCATCCGGTAGTGGAGGGTGACGGCGAGCCCGGCGTCCCGAAAGCGCAGCCGCAGCTCGTCGCCGTCCCGCTCGTGCGCCTCGAAGGTCCACTCGGTGCCGCGGCGCTCGTCGGTGCGCACCGACAGGGCGGGGCGGACGAAACGGGGGCCGCCCTCGACCGGGTACTCCTCACGGCCGTCGAGCGGGGACTCGAAGGACGCCCCCCGCTGCGACCAGGGAAGCGCGGCCAGCGCCTCGGCGTCGGCGAGCGCGATGCCCGGGCCCCAGTGGAGATGGACCAGCTCGTCGGCCTCCGTGAGGTGGAGGGCATAGCTGCTCGTGGGCCCGGACAGGACCCAGGTGCGGCCGGCGTCGGCGATCTCGGGCATCAAAAACCCCCACTGATACGAACAGGTGCGATCAAGCGTCAACATCATCGAACGCGGTCGGCCTACGGGGCAACTTCCGGCGGACGACGCCCCACCTGGGCGGACGGCCGGCCGGTCGGCGGCTGGACGATCCGTTGCGCCAACGGCCCGTGTCGTATGGTCGAGGAGGTCCTGCCGGCCACCACGAGCCGCGCCGGCGCGGACCGACTGGGAGGGAGCCCCCGTGACGCAGCAGATCCCGTCCACCGAGCCCGAGCTGGCCGGTGTGCGCAACTTCCGGGACGTCGGGGGTCTGCCGACCGTCGACGGCCGGCGCGTGCGCCACGGCGTGCTGTACCGCAGCGGCCACCTCGCGCACGCGACCGACGAGGACGCGGCGTTCCTCGCCGGCCTGGACCTGCACACCGTCTTCGACTTCCGCAACGCCGCGGACCAGAAGCTGGAGGGCCCGGACGTCGAGCTGCCGGGCGTGCGCAACGTGAACCTGCCCCTGTCGGACCCGGCGGACGGCGCGGAGTTCTGGAAGATGGTGCGGGACGGCGAGATCGACCAGCTGCGCGGCATCCTCGGCGACGGCAAGGCGGCGGGCCGGATGATCGCCTCCTACCGCAGGATCGTCACGGAGCGCACGGCGGAGCACTCACGGGTGCTGCACGCGCTCGCCGAGGACAGCGTGCCGGCGCTGATGCACTGCGCGGCGGGCAAGGACCGCGCGGGCCTGTCCGTCGCGGTGACGCTGCTCGCCGTGGGCGTGGAGCGCGAGGCGATCCTCGGGGACTACCTGGAGTCCAACGCCAAGCACCGCCGCTACAAGGTGCACCGCAGCGCCACCTCCGCCGCCGCCTACTCCCCCGAGGTCATGGAGCTGCTCGGCCCGCTCTTCGACGCCCGCGCGGAGTACCTCGAGGCGGCCTTCGAGACCGTGGAGCAGACGTGGGGCGGCGTCGACGCCTACCTGGAGCAGGGCCTCGGCCTCTCCCCCGAGACCCGTGCCCGACTGCGCGAGCGGCTCGTGGAGTGACGGCCGCCCTACTGCTTGGCGCCCACCTCGAACAGCAGCCAGAGGAATCCCGCGAAGAGGTGTCCGACGGCGATGTAGATGATCAGCCGGATCCAGAGGGTGCGGGGGAACTTCTCCTCGATGTCGCTCATGACGTCGCTCCGGTCTCCGGCGGGTTCGGGCCCAGGCACAGCGTGGCCGTGGGGCTCTGCAGCAAGGTGTGGACGAAGAGGAGCTCGACCCCGTCGGCGTCCTGCGCGGCGATGCGGTGCGGGGTGAGCGAGTCGAAGTGCGCGCTGTCACCGGGCCCGAGCAGGTCCGTGGCGTCCGCGAGGCGCAGCCGCAGCCGCCCGCGCAGCACGTGCAGCCACTCCTCGCCGGGGTGCACCCGCACGATGTCGCCCTGCGCCCCGTACGGGACGTGGACCCGCAGGGCCTGCATCGCCCGCCCGGAGGCGCCGGTCTGCCAGTACGTCCAGCCGCCCGCGCGGGTCGGCTCCATGGCGGCGGCGCGCACGACGGCGTCCCGTGCGGCGGCGCTCTCGCCGAGCAGCTCCGAGACCGTCGTACCGTAGACCCGGGCGAGGGCGAGCAGCATCGGCAGCGAGGGCTGGCGCTGCCCGGTCTCGAGCCGGGAGAGGTGCGCGGGCGAGAGCCCGGCCGCCCGCGCGGCGCTCTCGAGAGTGAGGACGGCCCGGCGGCGCAGGTCGCGCAGCTGGGGCGCGACGGCGGACAGGGCCTCGGCCTGTTCCGCCGGGTGCTCGGGCTCGGTGGGGCTCATGTCTCCATTGGACGCCGGTCTTGCCTCTGTGGCAAATTTCTTGCCTCAGAGGCAAAACGGTCGGCGTTCCCGTCGCCCCACCGGTCTGCCGCCGCCTCCGGGGACGGGCCGTCCCGGCGGGTCGGCCGCCCCCTTTCCGGCGTCAGGTCGTGGTCAGCGGTTGGCGACCGCCTGCTTGACCAGGGTCTTGCTGAAGTCCCACATCAGTCCGCCGCCGCTGTGCGCGTCGTCCATCACCGCGGTGAAGGCGTCGACGAAGCGGTCCACCTCCGGCTCCCCCACGATCAGCGGCGGGATCAGCTTGATCACCTCCAGATGGTCGCCGGACACCTGGGTGAGGATCCGGTGGCGTTGCAGCAGCGGCACCACCACCATCTGCGCGAAGAGTCCCTTGCGCGCCGCCTGGAGCATCGTCCAGCGGCCGCGCAGCTTCAGCGACCGGGGCCGCCCGAACTCGATGCCGATCATCAGACCCCGGCCGCGGACGTCGGCGAGCAGCTCGTAGGTGTCGACGAGTGCCGCCAGCCGGGTCCTGAGCAGGTCGCCCGCGGCCCGGGCGTTGGCCACGATCTGCTCGTTCTCCATGACGGACAGCACGGCGAGCCCGGCCGCCATGGCCTGCGCGTTGGAGCCGAAACTCGCCGAGTGCACGAGCACCCGGTCCATGGAGGAGTAGACCTTCTTGAAGATCCAGTCCCTGCCGAGGGTGGCCCCGACCGGCACATAGCCGCCCGACAGCGCCTTGGCCACGCACACGAGGTCCGGCTCGACCCCGTCCTCGTGCTGGTAGGCGTAGAAGTCGCCGGTCCGCCCGAGGCCCGTCTGCACCTCGTCCGCGATGAGCAGCGCCTTGTGGCGGCGCAGCAGCTCCTGCGCGGCGCGCAGGTACCCCGGCGGGGCCTCGTGCACGCCCTTGCCCTGGATCGGCTCGACGATCAGCGCGGCGACGTCGCCCTTGCCCAGCTCGCGGGCCAGCGCGTCGAGATCGCCGAGGGGGACCGCCGTGTCGGGCAGCAGCGGGGAGAAGCCGTCCCGGAATCCCGACTCGCCGTTCACCGACAGCGAGCCCGTGGTCAGCCCGTGGAAGGCGTGGTCGCAGTACAGGACCCTGGGCCGGCCGGTGGCGTACCGGGCGAACTTCAGCGCCGTCTCCACCGCTTCGGTGCCGCTGTTGCCGAAGAACGCGCGGTCCAGGTGAGGGCTGTGCGCGAGCAGCTTCTCGGCCAGCAGCCCGGGCAGCGGCTGGCAGTCGAAGCGGGTGAGGTCGGCGAGCCCCGCGTCGAGGACGTCGTGCAGCGCCTTGCGGACGACGGGGTGGTGACGGCCGAGGCCCATCACCCCGAAGCCGGCGAGCATGTCCAGGTAGTCGTGGCCCTCGGCGTCCCAGAAGTAGGCGCCCTCGCCCCGCTCGTAGACCTTGTCGAAGCCGATGGTGTGCAGCATGCGCGGCAGCTGGTGATTGAGGTACCTGCCGTGCAGCTCGTAGCGCTCGGCTCCGCGCTCGGCCAGCAGCGCGCCGAGGTCGAACTCCGTGGTCATTCAGCCTTCTCCTTGAGTGGGCCGGCGAGCGGACCGTCGGCGGACGGAGCGCCCCGCACGGCCAGGCTCGCGCTGATCCGGCCGGCGATCTCGACGGGTGTGAGACCGACGTCGGCGAGCACCTCTCCGCGCTTGGCGTGGGCGAGGAACTGCTCCGGGACGCCGAACCGCCGTACGGGCACGTCGACTTCGGCGTCCCCCAGGGCCAGCGCCACCGCCGACCCGACGCCCGCCGCCCGGCTGTTGTCCTCGACGACCGCCACCAGCCGGTGCTCGGCGGCGAGGCCGGGCAGGGCCGGATCGACGGGTTTGACCCACCGGGGATCGACGACCGTGCAGCCGACGCCGCGCGCCCGCAGCAGCTCCGCGGCCCCCTGGCACACCGGCGCCATCACGCCGACGGCCACCAGCAGCACCTCGGGCCTTTCGGCGCGGTGCAGGACGTCCATGCCGCCCACCGTGCCGACCGCGGGGATCTCCGGTCCGACCGACTCCTTGGGGAAGCGGACCAGGGTGGGCGCGTCGTCCACCGCGACGGCCTCCCGCAGCTGGGCGCGGAGCTGCTCGGCGTCGCGCGGGGCGGCGATCCTGAGCCCGGGCACCACCTGCAGCACGGACATGTCCCACATCCCGTTGTGGGACGCCCCGTCCACGCCGGTGACTCCGGCCCGGTCCAGGACGAACGTCACCCCGCAGCGGTGCAGCGCCACGTCCATCAGCAGCTGGTCGAAGGCGCGGTTGAGGAAGGTGGCGTAGACGGCCACCACCGGGTGCAGGCCGCCGGTCGCCAGGCCCGCCGCGCTCACCGCCGCGTGCTGCTCGGCTATGCCGACGTCCCAGACGCGGTCCGGGAAGCGTTCGGCGAACCTGCCGAGCCCCACCGGGTGCAGCATCGCCGCGGTGATCGCCACGACGTCGTCGCGTTCCTCGCCGATCGCCACGATCTCGTCGCCGAAGACCGACGTCCAGGACGGCCCGCCGGCGGGCGCGAGCGGGGCGCAGGTGAGCGGGTCCATCGCGCCCACGGTGTGGAAGCGGTCCTCCTCGTGGGCGAGGGCCGGCTCGTAGCCGCGGCCCTTCTCGGTCAGGCAGTGCACCAGCACCGGCCCGTGGAAG
Source organism: Streptomyces sp. NPDC001027 (assembly GCF_040299045.1). Lineage (NCBI taxonomy): Bacteria > Bacillati > Actinomycetota > Actinomycetes > Kitasatosporales > Streptomycetaceae > Streptomyces > Streptomyces sp. NPDC001027. Next base: position 992 of record NZ_JBEPBI010000191.1, on the reverse strand, counting down.
CGCTTGGCCCGCCGCAGCGCGGACTCGACGGCCCCGATGTCGTGGCCGTCGATCGGACCGACGTACTTCAGACCGAGGTCCTCGAACATGCCCTGCGGGGCGAAGGCGTCCTTGAAGCCCTTCTTCGCGCCGTGCAGGGACTCGTAGACGGTGTGCCCGACCAGCGGCGTGCGCAGCAGGACGTCCTTCCCCCAGGCCAGCACCCGCTCGTAGCCGTCGGTCGTGCGCAGCGCCGCCAGATGGTTGGCGAGGCCGCCGATGGTGGGCGCGTACGACCGCTCGTTGTCGTTGACGACGATGATCAGCGGCCGGTTCCTGGCGGCGGCGATGTTGTTCAGCGCCTCCCAGGCCATGCCGCCGGTGAGCGCGCCGTCGCCGATGACCGCGACCACATGGCCCGTGCCGCCCTGCACCTGACGCGCCTTGGCGAGGCCGTCGGCCCAGCCCAGCGCGGTGGAGGCGTGGCTGTTCTCGATGACGTCGTGCTCGGACTCCTCCCGCGAGGGGTAGCCGGACAGGCCGCCCTTCCCGCGCAGCTTGGAGAAGTCCTGACGTCCCGTCAGAAGCTTGTGCACATAGCTCTGGTGGCCGGTGTCCCACAGGATGCGGTCGTCCGGCGACTCGAAGACCCGGTGCAGCGCGACGGTCAGTTCGACCACGCCCAGGTTGGGCCCCAGATGCCCCCCGGTCCTGGCGACCGCGTGGATCAGGAACTCTCTTATCTCCTCGACCAGTTCACCGAGTTCCGCCTCGGACAGCGCCTTCAGGTCGCGTGGTTGCCGGATGGTCTCCAGGATCGTCACGTCGGGCCCCCTCTCGGTCCGTGCCTTGCCTCAACTCACCGTCACTGCCGGTTTCCCCGTGACGACGGGGACCCCGGAGGCGGCCCCGTCCTGCTCCATCTGCTCGGCCAGCTTCATGGCCTCCTCGATGAGGGTCTCGACGATCTTCGACTCGGGGACGGTCTTGATCACCTCGCCCTTCACGAAGAT
>NZ_JBEPBI010000190.1:0-15356 GCF_040299045.1 Streptomyces sp. NPDC001027 | reverse complement strand
GCCGCCTCGGAGCCGTCGGTGTCGTCGGCGTCCGCGGGCTCGGCCTCGCCGTCCTCGAAGTAGGCGTCGAGGACCGCGTCCAGCTGCTCGTCCCACTCCGCGAAGCGCGCCCTGGCCGTCGCCTCGATCTCGATCGGGTACCAGCGGCGGTCAGGGGTGTGCACGGTGACGGTGTACCGCTTGCCGAAACGCGGCGTCTCGGTCTCGACGGCGCCGATCTCGTCCCAGCGGAACTCGCACTCCTCCTCGTCGAGGCGGAGGCGGACTCCCCTGGCGTCGGCGGCGATCCGCGCCCGGCGGTCCGAGGCCTCGAAGACGGGACCCTCGACGGGCGCGTCCGGCTCCTCCGCTTCCCCGTCCCCGGCGTCGCTCCGGGCGTCGGCGTCGGCTTCGGACTTCGCCTCCGCGTCGGTCCCGGCGTCGGGCGCGTTCTTCTCCACCTCCCGGGAGTCGGCGACCGCCTCGGCGTCGTCGGCCTCGGCCGGCTTCGCGTCGGTCGGCTCCGCGGTCACGGGCGACGTGAGCCCGGGGACGAATGCCGGGTCGAATCCGGCGCCCTCCAGGGGCTGGCTGCTCGAACCTATGCGCTGCTCCACAGCGGGCAGTATGGTCGAAGATCCTGTGCCGGACACAGCCAGCCCCTACTTCGTTACGGGAGTTCCGCACGGCGTTCCGTCAGAGAACCAGACGAAGACGCCCAATACGGCCGCCGGGCGAGGCGCACCCCCATGCGTCCGGGGCCGGGTGTCAGCCGAGGACGGCGAGCGCGTCGATCTCGACGAGCAGTCCCGCCGGCAGGCCGACGTAGACCGTGGTGCGGGCCGCGGGCGGGGCGGTGAGCGCCTGCTCCTCGAAGTACGCGTCGTACAGCTCGTTGAACTCGGCGAAGTGCCCGGTGTCGGTCAGGTAGACGCGGATCATCATGACGTCGTCCCAGCCGGCGCCGCCCTCGTGCAGGATCGACCTGACGTTGGCGAGGGTCTGCAGGGTCTGCTCGCGCAGGCCGGGACCGGCCGGGGTCGGCGGCTTGCCCGGCTCGGCGGGCAGGAAACCGACCTGGCCGGCGACCTGGAGGATGTTCCCCTTCTTCACACCGTGCGAGAACCTCGCGGGCGGGGTGGTGTGGGCGCCGGGGGTGAGCGCGGTCTTCTCGGTCATTCGGTGTCCTTCATTCGGTGTCCTTGTCCGGAGCTGATACGGGGGTCCTGCCGGAGTACTCGGCGCTGACGGCGTCCGCCGTGCGGCGCACCAGCGGGAGCAGGGCGAGCAGTTCGTCGGCGGTGACGACGACGTTCGGCGCGGAGACGGACAGCGCGGCGACCACCCGGCCGTCGGCTCCCCGGACGGGCGCGGCGACGCAGTTGATGGACTCCTCGTGGCCGCCGAGGTCGGTGGCCCAGCCCTGTTCGCGCACCTTCTGCAGCTCCCGCAGGAAGGCGGCGGCGCCGGGCGTCGAACGGGCCGTGTAGAGGGGGTAGTCGAGGCTCTCGGCGACGGCCCGCCGCTCGGGTTCGGGCAGGTCGGCGAGGAGCAGCTTGGCGACGGCGGCGACCGTGACGGCGACGGGCCTGCCGATGCGCGAGTACATGCGGACCGGGTAGCGGCTCTCCACCTTGTCGATGTAGAGGACCTCGCCGTCCTCGTACACGGCGAGGTGGACGGTGTGGCCGCAGGCCTCGCCCAGCCGGGCGAGGTGGGGGTGGGCGATCTCGCGGACGTCGAGGTTCTCCATCGCCTCCTGGGCGAGGGCGAACAGGCGGGCGCCGAGGCGGTAGCGCTGGTCGGCCTGGCGGTAGACGAGGCCGTGCTCGTGGAGGGTGCGCAGCAGCCGCAGGGCGGTCGACTTGTGCACGTCGAGGCGGTCGGCGACCTGCCCGAGGTCGGCGGGGCCCTCGGCGAGCAGCGGGAGGATGCTCAGGGCGCGGTCGACGGTCTGGCTCATGGGGTGCGTTCCTCCTCGGGGGCGGCCTGGGCCTGCGTCCAGCCCGGGCCGAGTCGAAGTCTCCCCCACGCGGTGTCGTCGAGGGCCGCGAGCCGGTCGGCGTGGGCGCGGGACGGGGGACGGGCGAGGTCGCCGGGGACGGTGAGGGCGGCCGCGGCCGTCAGATGCCCGTGCCGCAGCCGGTCGCGGTCGGGCAGCCCGCGCAGGGCGGCGGAGAGGAACCCGGCGGCGAAGGCGTCCCCGGCGCCGACGGCGGCGACGACGTCGACCCGGGGGGCCGGGACGTGCAGGACGTGTTCTCCGTGGAAGAGGGTCGCTCCGTGCGCGCCCTGTTTGACGACGAGCACCTCGGGTTCGGGGATCGCGGCGCGTACGGCGTCGGGGCCGTCGAGGCCCCACACGTCGGCGGCCTCGTCCTCGCCGACGAACACCAGGTCGGCGCCGCGGGCCAGTTCCCGCAGGATCCGGGGGCCGTCGCCGCCCGTCCACAGCCGGGGCCGGTGGTTGACGTCGAAGGAGACGAGCGGCCGGCCGGGCCGGGCGGCGGTCAGTTCGCGCAGCAGGGCGAGGCAGTCCGCGGAGAGGGCCGCGGTGATCCCGGTGAGGTGCAGGATCCGGCCGGCCCGTACGGCGTCGAGGCCGACGGTGTCGACGGACATCGCGGAGGCGGCGGACCCGGCCCGGTAGTAGGCGACTTCGTGGGAGCCGCCGGCCCGGTCGCCGGCGGTGCGGAAGTAGACGCCGGTCGGGCGGTCCGGGTCGCGTCGCACGCGGCTGACGTCGACGCCGTAGGAGCCGACGGTCTCGACGAGGTGGTCGCCGAAGCCGTCCGTCCCGACCCGGCCGACCCAGCGGGCCGTGTGCCCGGCCGCCGCCAGGGCGCAGGCCACGTTGGACTCCGCGCCGCCGATGCCGCGGTCGAAGGACGGCACGTCGGCGAGGCGGCCCGGGCGGGAGGGCAGGAGGGCGACCATGGACTCGCCGAGCGCGACGACGTCCACGACGTCCACGTGATTCGCGACGGCCGGGGCGTCGGAGGCGTTGCGGGGTCCGGTGGCGTTCACGATCGTCGTGGCTCCCGTGCTGGTGCGGGCGAGCGAAGCGAGATGGGGGTCCCCCCGGCCGAAGGCTGGGGGATGTTCCGTTGACCCCGCGTCGGCGGAGATGTTAGACAGCAGTCAGCGACAGACGCAATGGACGTTGCATTTTGTGCAACGCTCCTGATCAGGAGGTTCCATGAGTACCGAGGCGATCGCGGCGTTCGCCCGACTGGCCGAGGAACGCGTCGATCACCGCTTCAAGGGCCTCCCGCCGGACGCCGACGGCCTCACCGTCGGCGAGCTGGCCGCCCAGCGCCGCAACCTCTTCGCCGACGGCTTCGCGACGCCCGTGCTGGCCCTCTCCGCGGAGCGGCTGGAGCACAACCTCGCGCTCATGGAGACGTACGCGCTCCGGCACGGCCTCGACTTCGCGCCGCACGGCAAGACCTCGATGGCCCCGCAGCTCTTCCGGCGCCAGATCGACCGCGGCGCCTGGGGCATCACCCTCGCGGCGCCGCACCAGGTGCGGGTGGCGCGGGCGTTCGGCGTCGGCCGGATCTTCCTCGCCAACGAGCTGGTCGACCCGGCGGCCCTGCGCTGGGTCTCCGCCGAACTCGACGCCGACCCCGGGTTCCGCCTGGTCTGTTACGTCGACTCCGTGCGCGGCGTGGAGCTGATGGACGCGGCGCTGCGCGGCGCCGCCCGCCCCCTCGACGTCGTGGTCGAGCTGGCCGCGGGCGAGGGCGCCCGCACCGGCGTCCGCACGGAGGAGGAGTGCGCGGCGGTCGCGGACGCGGTGGCGGCCGTTCCGACGCTGCGGCTGGTCGGGGTCGCGGGCTACGAGGGCGAGGTGCCGGCGGCCGATCCGGAGCGGGTGCACGCCTGGCTGCGCCGGCTGGTCGGCCTGGCCGCCGCCTTCGACGCGGCGGGGCGCTTCACGGGCGCCGAGGAGATCGTCGTCAGCGCGGGCGGCAGCGCCTGGTTCGACGCGGTCGCCGACGTCTTCGCCGACATCCCCGAACTCTCCCTTCCCGTGCTGAAGCTGCTGCGCTCGGGGGCGTACGTCTCGCACGACGACGGCCACTACCGGGGGCTCACGCCGTTCAACCGGGTGCCCGAGGAGGGTGCGCTGGAGCCCGCCTTCCGGCTGTGGACCCAGGTCGTCTCGCGTCCCTCCCCCGAGCAGGCGTTCGTCAACGCGGGCAAGCGCGACGCGGCCTACGACCTCGGTCTGCCCTTCGCCCAGGTGATCCGCCGCGACGGCCGCGAACGTCCCGCGACCGGGGTCTTTGTGACCGCTCTGTCCGACCAGCACGCCTGGCTGCGCACGACCGCCGAGGCGGACGTGGAGGTCGGCGACTGGGTGGGCCTCGGTCTGTCCCACCCGTGCACGTCCTTCGACAAGTGGCCGCTGATCCCGCTGGCCGAGGCGGACGGCACGGTGGTCGACTACATCCGCACGTACTTCTGACCCGTCCGAACCGGAGGCCGACCATGGAAGACCTCGTCATCCGGGACGCCGACGTCGTCGACGGCACGGGCGCGGACTCCTACCGCGCGGACGTGGTGGTCGACGACGGCAGGATCGTCCGAATCGTCAAGGAGGCGGCCGCCGCGGGCTGTCAGCGTCCGAAGGCCGTGCGGGAGCTGGACGCGGAAGGGCTGGTCCTCTCCCCCGGCTTCATCGACATGCACGCCCACAGCGACCTGGCGCTGCTGCGCGACCCGGACCACAGCGCGAAGGCGGCCCAGGGCGTGACGCTCGAAGTCCTGGGCCAGGACGGTCTGTCGTACGCCCCGGTCGACGACCGCACCCTCGCAGAGGTGCGCCATGCCATCACCGGCTGGAACGGCCCCGGCGACGACGTCGACTTCGACTGGCGCTCGGTGGGCGAGTACCTGGACCGGCTGGACCGCGGTGTCGACGGCCGGGGCATCGCCGTCAACGCGGCGTATCTCGTCCCGCAGGGCACGGTCCGGGCTCTCGTGGTCGGCTGGGAGGACCGGCCGGCCACGCCCCGTGAGCTGGACCGGATGCGGCTGCTGGTGGCGCAGGGCCTGGAGGAGGGCGCGGTCGGCCTGTCGTCCGGACTGACGTACACGCCCGGGATGTACGCCGACAACGCCGAACTGGAGGAGCTGTGCCGGGTGGTGGCGCGCCACGGCGGCTACTACTGCCCCCACCACCGCAGTTACGGCGCCGGTGCGCTGGAGGCGTACGCGGAGATGGTGGAGCTGGCCGGGAGGTCGGGCTGCGGTCTCCATCTGGCCCACGCCACCATGAACTTCGGCGTGAACGAGGGGCGCGCGCCGGAGCTGCTGGCCCTGCTGGACGAGGCGCTCGACGCGGGCGCCGACATCACCCTCGACACCTATCCGTACACGCCCGGCTGCACCACGCTCGCTGCGCTGCTGCCCAGTTGGGCCAGTGAGGGCGGCCCCTCGGAGGTCCTGCGCCGCCTCGCGGACGACGAGGTCGCCGAACGCATCCGCCACGACCTGGAGGTGACCGGCGCGGACGGCTGCCACGGGGTTCCGGTGGACTGGGGGACGATCGAGATCTCCGGCGTGACGGACCCGGCGCTGGGCGACTTCGTCGGCCGCACGGTCGGCGCGTCGGCCGCCCGTCTGGGCGAGGCTCCCTGGGCGACGGCGCGCCGGCTGCTGCTCGACGACGGACTCGGCCCGACGATCCTGCAGCACGTGGGGCACGAGGAGAACGTCCGCGCGATCATGCGCCATCGCGTCCACACGGGCGGCTCGGACGGCGTGCTGACCGGCGCCAGGCCGCATCCGCGCGCGTACGGCACGTTCCCGCGCTATCTCGGCCACTATGTGCGGGAGGCGGGAATCCTCTCCCTGGAGGAGTGCGTAGCCCACCTGACCGGCCGCCCGGCGGCCCGCCTGCGCCTGCCGGACCGGGGTGTGGTCCGGGAGGGGCACCGCGCCGACCTGGTGCTCTTCGACCCGGCGACGGTGGCGGCGGGCTCGACGTACGAGTCCCCGCGCACCCTGCCCACGGGCATCCCGCACGTCCTGATCGACGGCCGCTTCGTCATCGAGGACGGACGGCGCACGGATGTGCTGGCGGGGCGGGCGGTCCGTCGCGGTCCCACGTGACGGAACGCCCCGCCGCCTCGCCCTACGGCTTGGGCAGGGTGCACCCGGCCTTGTTCAGGTCGATCTGGTTGCCGGCCTTGAAGCAGGCCGGGATCAGGTAGGTCTCCTGGGCGTAGTTGATGCCCTTGCGGACGGTGACGTTGCCGTTCGCGTCGACCTCACAGGGGTTGTTCTCGGTGCAGCGCTGGCCGTCCTCGTTGCCGGTGTTGTTGACGGCGACGACCTTGCCGGTGGCCTGGTCGATCACCGGCGAGCCGGAGGTGCCGCCGATGGTCTGGCAGGCGGAGGTGTAACGGACCGAGTCCTTCCAGGTCCAGTCGCCCTCCTTCATCCGGTAGACGAACCCGTCGATGTTGCAGCTGTAGAGGCGCTTCCAGTAGCCCGACGCCACGGTGATGGCGGTGCCGGCGACCGGGTGCGTGTCCTGCACGGTCAGCGCGGAGATCCCGTACGAGCTCCTGATCGACGCGTAGGTGCTGGTGAGCTGGTAGATCGAGACGTCGGTGTCGGTCATCGTCCCGTAGGCGAGCTTGCTGGCGCGCAGCGTCGCGACCCGGGTGCCGGCGGAGTTGAGCAGGCCGAACGTGCGGCTGGAGGCCTGGTTGACGAGCACCTCGCCCGGCTCCGGGAAGCCGGTCGACAGGCAGTGGCCGTTGGAGAGCACGAGCGCCGGGTCGGTGTCCAGGGAGCTCGGGAAGCGGACGACCGAGCCGGAGCAGTTGCTGAGCGCGACGGTCCCGGCGAGGTTCACGGCCCTGAGCGTGGGCGTGGCGGCCTTGAGGACGGGCGCGGCCGCTCCGGTCCCGGCCGCGGCCGGTGCGGCGATCGCGGGCGCCGCGCCCGCCCCGGCGATGGCCAGGGCGAAGCAGGCGGCGACGAGAGGCTTTCTCATGTGGGGGTCCCCTCTTACGACAGGGCGACCGGAGATCTTCCGGCCGCCCGCTGTTTTGTCATGCGCATTGTTGGTTCCAGAGGGGAGGAGAGCAAGGGTCGGCTTTCGGCCACGGGGAGGCGGCGGACGGCTCATCGGCCCGCGGCGGGGCGGCGGATCAGCCGCCCCGCCCCCAGGCGCCGACATGGCGGGCCCCACCCGCCCGGGGATACGCTGGAAGGGACTCTCCGCGCCCATCGCGCCCCGTCGACAGAGGCCTTTGCACGCTCGTCGCCGTGAGGGAGATCGACTCCATGGACCTCAACACCGTCACCGAAGTCGTCCGTCGACCGCCGGACCGGCCCGGCGCGGACTGGCGTGAAGGCGACGCCTGGCTCGCCGGCGGCACCTGGCTCTTCTCCGCCGAACAGCCGGATCTGCGCCGCCTGGTCGACCTGACGGCGCTGCACTGGGATCCGCTGGTCGTGAGCGACGCGGGACTCGAGATCGGCGCGACGTGCACCGTGGCCGACCTGTACGCCTTCACGCCGCCCGCCGACTGGCTCGCGGGCCCCCTCCTCGCACGCTGCTGCGAGGCCCTGCTGGCGTCGTTCAAGGTCTGGCACTCGGCGACCGTCGGCGGGAACATCTGCCTGTCCCTGCCCGCCGGATCGATGATCGCGCTGACGGTCGCGCTCGAGGCACGGTACGAGCTGTGGGCTCCCGACGGATCGACGCGCCTCGTCGACGCCCTCGAGTTCGTGACCGGGGACCACCGCAACGTGCTCGCTCCGGGCGAGCTCCTGCGGCGCGTCGTGATCCCGGCGCGCGCCCTGCGGGGGCGCGCCGCGCACCGCCGCTTCACCCTGACCCGCCTGGGCCGTTCGACGGTGTTCCTGATCGGCACGCTGGCCCCGGGGACGAACGACCTGCTGCTCACCGTCACGGCGGGCACCACACGGCCGGTGCGCATGGCCTTCGACGGCCTTCCCGACGCCCCGACCCTGCGGCAGAGCGTCGACGCCGTCCCCGCTGACGTCTGGTTCGCCGATCCCAACGGGACCCCCGGCCATCGGCGCCATCTGACAAGGCACTTCGCCGAAGAGATTCGTCGCGAACTCATGGCTGGAACGTGACATGACCTACCTCGTGAACGGCAGGAGCTTCCAGGAGGAACCAGAACCCGGCCAGTGCCTGCGCACCTTCCTGCGCTCGCTCGGCCGGCACGGCGTCAAGAAGGGCTGCGACGCGGGCGACTGCGGCGCCTGCACGGTCTGGCTGGACGGCGACCCGGTGCACAGCTGCATCACCCCCGCCTTCCGCGCGGACGGCCGCGAGGTGACCACGATCGAGGGCCTGGGGTCGCCCGGCGACCTGCATCCGATGCAACGCCGCTTCCGCGACGCCCCGGGGTTCCAGTGCGGATTCTGCACCGCCGGGATGATCATGACCTCCGCGGCCCTCACCGACGCCCAGAAGGCCGACCTGCCCCGGGCGCTGAAGGGCAACCTCTGCCGCTGCACCGGCTACCGGGCCGTCGAGGACGCGGTGAACGGCGTGGTCGGCGTGGAGAGCTGCGCGCCGGGAAAGGCCGTCGGCCGGAGCGTCGGGGCGCCGGCCGCCGAGGACGTGGTGACCGGTCGCGCCGAGTTCACCATGGACACCCGACTCGACGGCATGCTGCACCTCAAGGTGCTGCACTCCCCGCACGCGCACGCCCGGATCGTCTCGGTCGACAAGAGCGCCGCCCTCGCCGTGCCCGGCGTGCACCGGGTCTACACCTGGCGGGACGTGCCGCGGCGGCGCTTCACCACGGCCATCCACACCGACCATCTGGTCGATCCTGACGACACCCGCATCCTCGACGACACCGTCCGCTTCGTGGGCCAGCGCGTGGTCGCGGTGCTGGCCGACACCGTCGCGGCCGCGGAGGAGGGCTGCCGCAGGGTCCGCGTGGAGTACGAGGTGCTGCCGGCCGTGTTCGACCCGCTGGAGGCGATGGCGGACGGGGCGCCGCAACTGCACGGCTCGGACGACCCGTTCGTCCGCGATCCCGTCCACAACGTCCTGCTCGAGCTCCACACGCACATCGGCGACGTCGACGCCGGGTTCGCCGAGGCCGACGTGATCCACGAGGGCACGTACTTCTCGCCCCGCGTGCAGCACGCGCACCTCGAGACCCACGGCTCGATCGCCTGGATGGAGGACGGCCGGCTGAACGTGCGCACCAGCTCGCAGTCGCCGTCGATCGCGAAGGTCAAACTCGCCTACCTGTTCGCGCTGCGCCCCGACCAGCTCCGGGTGTTCTGCAAGCGCGTCGGCGGCGGCTTCGGCGGCAAGCAGGAGGTGATCTCGGAGGACCTGGCGGCGCTCGCCGCCCTCGACACCGGACGGCCCGTCTGCTTCGAGTTCACCCGCGAGGAGGAGTTCACCACGGCGTCGCCGCGCCACCCCATGACCTTGACGGTCAAGCTCGGGGCGAAGGCGGACGGCGCCCTCACCGCGCTCCAGGTCCGCAACGTGTCGAACACCGGGGCCTACGGCAACCACGGCGGCGAGACGCTGTACGCGGGCGGCGCCGCCGTGATGCTCTACCGCTGCCCCAACAAGAGGTACGACGCCTTCTCGGTCTACACCGACACCGTGCCGAGCGGGGCGCTGCGCGGGTACGGGATGACGCAGCCGGCGTTCGCCGTGGAGTCGGCGATGGACGAGCTGGCGCGGGCGTTGCACCTCGATCCGCTCGCGCTGCGCCGCCGGAACATGGTGCGGCCGGGCGACCCGCTCGTGGCGCTGCACGAGGGCCCCGACGACGTGGCGTTCAGCGAGGACTCCCTCGCGAAGTGCATCGACCTCGTGGAGGACGCCCTGGCCAGGGCCGCCGACCGGCCGCCTCCCGGCCCCGGGTGGCTGGTGGGCGCCGGCGTCGCGAGCTCCCTGCACGAGACCGCGCCCCCGACCGAGCACGTCTCCGAGGCCTGGGTCACCCTGGGGGACGACCTCGTCTACGAACTGGCCGTCGGCACGGTCGAGTTCGGGGAGGGCACGTCGACCGCGCACGTCCAGATCGCGGCCGGCGAGCTGGGGACGACGCCGTCGCGGATCCGTCTGGTGCAGTCGGACACGGACCGCACCGGATTCGACACCGGCGCCTTCGCCAGTGCGGGACTGTTCGTGTCGGGCAACGCGGTCCTGCGGGCGGCCGACGCCGTGCGCGACCGCATCCTGGAGTACGCCGCCGCGTACACCGGCGTGCATCTCGTGCTGTGCTCGATGGACGACGAGGAGGTCGTCTGCGGCGACCGGCGGGTGCCGCTGGCCGAGCTGGTCGCGTCGGCGCGGGCCCGCGGCGTCCGGTTCACCGCCGCCCGCAAGGCCTACGGCTCGCCCCGCAGCGTCACCTCCAACACGCAGGGGTTCCGCGTCGCCGTCCATCCGGTGACGGGCGAGATCCGCATCCTCTACAGCGTCCAGGCGACCGACGCCGCCGTGGTCGTCAATCCCGCCCAGGTCCGCGGACAGGTCGAGGGCGGGGTCGCCCAGGGAATCGGCTTCGCGCTGACCGAGAACCACCACGTCGACGAGAACGGCGTCATGGTGAACCCGAATCTGCGCAACTACCGCATTCCCGCCTATGCCGACGTCCCCCGCACCGACGTGCTGCTGGTGGCCTCGACCGACTCCTTCGGCCCCCTGCGGTCGAAGGGCATGGCGGAGTGCTGCATCAACCCGGTGGCCCCGGCGCTGGCCAACGCGCTCCACGACGCCACGGGCGTCCGCTTCCGGTCGCTGCCCCTGACGCCGGAGCGGATCTGGAGCCGGCTCGCCGAAAGGCAGTCGGTGGCGACGGGCCCGGGCTCATGAGCACCGACCAGCAGCCCAGCGGCCGGGGCCGCACCGAGCAGCATCGGGACGCGGGCGCGACGGCGATCATCAACCAGAAGGTACTGCCCGGACTCGAACACGAGTACGAGTCATGGCAGGAGGGCGTCAACGCGGCCGCCGCCGACTACCCCGGATACCTGGGCGTGGAGGTCTCCCCGCCGACCCCGGTGCAGCCGGAGTGGGTCGTCGTCTACCGGTTCGACTCCGTCGCCCATCTGAAGGCGTGGATCGACAGCGACACGAGACGGCGGCTCCTCGCCGTCGGCGACCGGTACCTGGACGGCCCCGGCGCCCAGCAGGTGGTCAGCGGCGGCACCCGCCCGGCGGACGACCCCCTGGTGACCGTGGTGGTCACCCACCGGGTCGACCCGGCCCACGTCGAGCAGTTCCTCGCCTGGCAGCGCCGCCTGACCGAGGAGGAGGAGAGGTTCGAGGGGTTCCGCGGCACGGAGATCTTCCAGCCGGTCGAAGGAGTGCAGGACGACTGGACCACCCTGTACCGGTTCGACAACGCCGAGCACCTCGACGCCTGGCTGAAGTCCGGCAGACGCAAGCAGCTCCTCGCCGAGGGGGAGAGGTTCGACGACTTCCGGCTGCGCACGGTCGACCACTCCTTCGGCAGCTGGTTCGCCTTCGAGGAGAACGGCAGGGACGCGGCGGCGCCCTCCGAGACCCGCACGGCCCTCGCGGTCTGGGTCGGCCTGTATCCGACCGTGGTGCTGCTGACGCTCGCCCTGTCGCCGCTGGGCATGCCGTTCTGGCTCGGGCTGCTCGTGGGCAACCTGCTGTCGAGCTTCCTGATGAGCTTCCTCACCATGCCGTACTACGTGAACCGGCTCCTCAGGCGGTGGCTGAGACCGGCCCCCGACGAGCCGGCGACGCGGACCGACCTCATCGGCCTCGGCGTCATCGCCGCTCTGATGGCGTTCTGGGCAGCGGTCTTCTACGTCGTCACGACCCAGATCTGGACGCTGCCCTGAGCGATCGCCGAAAACCACCCAAAATCCACGTCTCACGTGGCGGAAAACACGCCCCCACAGGCGTTACCGGGCCGTAAGCTCCCAGACATGCAGGTGATCCAGTCGACCAAGCTCGCCAACGTCTGTTACGAGATCCGGGGCCCGGTTCTCGAGGAGGCGATGCGGCTGGAAGCGGCCGGTCACCGCATCCTCAAGCTGAACACGGGCAACCCGGCCGCCTTCGGCTTCGAGGCCCCGCCGGAGATCCTGGAGGACATCCTCCGCAACGTCTCCACGGCGCACGGCTACGGCGACGCCAAGGGCCTGCTGGCGGCGCGCCGGGCCGTCGTGATGCACAACCAGACACTCGGCATCGAGACGGACGTCGAGCACGTCTTCATCGGCAACGGCGTCTCCGAGCTGATCGTCATGGCGATGCAGGGCCTGCTGGACGACGGCGACGAGGTGCTGGTCCCGGCGCCGGACTACCCGCTGTGGACCGCCGCGGTCTCGCTCTCCGGCGGCACCGCCGTGCACTACCGCTGCGACGAGCAGGCCGACTGGATGCCGGACCTCGCCGACATCGAGCGCAAGGTGACCGACCGCACCAAGGCGCTCGTCATCATCAACCCGAACAACCCGACCGGGGCCGTCTACGACGAGGCCATGATCCGGGGGCTCACGGACATCGCGCGCCGGCACAACCTGCTGATCTGCTCGGACGAGATCTACGACAAGATCCTCTACGACGGCGCCACGCACACCCCGACCGCCAAGATCGCCCCCGACCTGCTCACCCTCACCTTCAACGGCATGTCGAAGGCGTACCGGGTGGCCGGCTACCGGGTCGGCTGGATGTCGATCTCCGGCCCGCGCGCGCACGCCGACTCCTACATCGAGGGCCTGACGATCCTGGCGAACATGCGCCTGTGCGCGAACATGCCGGGGCAGCACGGGGTGGTGGCCGCGCTCAGCGGACGCCAGACGATCAACGACCTGGTGCTGCCGGGCGGACGGCTGAAGGAACAGGTGGACACGGCGTACGAGCTGCTGACGCAGATCCCGGGCGTCACCTGCGTGCGGCCGAAGGGGGCGCTGTACCTCTTCCCGCGCCTCGACCCGGCCGTCTTCAAGATCCGGGACGACCGGCAGATGGTCCTCGACCTGCTGCGCCGGGAGAAGATCATGGTGGTCCAGGGCACCGGCTTCAACTGGCCCGAGCCGGACCACTTCCGGGTCGTCACGCTGCCGACGGCGACGGACCTGCGGGACGCGGTGGGCCGGATCGCCCGCTTCCTGGACGGCTACAGCCAGCCTTAAACATCATCCGGGCAGTAATTTCCTGGATCCCTCAACTTTAGACGAAATCCAAGCTAGGATGGTTTCCTGACAGCACGGGAGGCCATCCTCATGTACGAGCCGATCCACACACCTTCTTCCCGTAGGCCCGCCCACACCGCGATGGCCGGCACGCCCTCGGACTTCCCCCACCGCTCCCGCGAGGAGGAGCTGGACATCCAGCTCGCGGGCCATCTCGCGGCGCTGCTCGCCGTCACCGACGAGCTGCGCGCCGCCGCGCCCTCGGCCGACCTGGACACCGCCGCCGCCCGCCTCGCGCAGCAGGTGACCCGGCTGCGCGGCGGGCGGGCACAGGTGCGCTCCCACCTCGCCTCCGCTGCGGTCACACCGCGCCTCGCGGCACTGCACGACCGGGCCCACGCGGTCGCCGGCCGGGCCCTTCTCGTCGCCGCGTCCCGCGCGGACACCGCCGTGGCGATCCTGGCGGCCCAGCGCATGGACGCGCACGCCGCCGGCCTGGCGGAGCAGCAGGAGCTGAGCACCGCCGGCTGACCCCTCCCCCGGGAGCTCCCCCACCGGGGACCTCGAACGGCCCCGGTCCGCGTGCACCCGCAGCGACGCGCGGACCGGGCGCCATGACCGCGTCACGCCCACCCGGCGTCACGCCCCCGGCCGGGCGGCGTTCTTCGCGCCGCCGCCGGTCCGTCCATTCGGGTGATCTGTACACCACAAGCGCCTGCCGGACGGCGTCGTGCTCGCGGCTGACTCGTAACGTCGGCGCACATGACGGTGGTCGACTCCGGCACGTCGGCACGCCCGCGGTCCGCTCGAAGTCGGCCTCCTGCGACCATCGAGCCGAGCAGGGAGCACCAGATGACGTCGACGGCCACCCCGAGGTTCTCCGTCTTCACCCCCAGCCACCGAACCCGCTTCCTCGACGAATGCCTCGCGACCCTGCAGGCGCAGACCTGTCCGGACTGGGAGTGGATCGTCCTGCTCAACAACGGCGCCCGCTGGCGGCCGGAGCGCCCCGACGACCGGGTCCGGATCGAGACCGCGGACGACGTCACCGGCGTCGGAGCGGCCAAGCGCAGGGCCTGTGAGCTGGCCCGCGGCGACATCCTCGTCGAACTCGACCACGACGACCTGCTGGCGAAGGCGTGCCTGGCGGAGCTCGGCAAGGCGTTCGACGAGAATCCCGACGCGGTCTTCGTCTACAGCAACACCGCGCAGATCACCGAGGACGGGAAACGGGACGACAGCCGTTTCAACGAGTCGCACGGCTGGCACTACGAGGACGTCCGCGTCGACGGCCAGACACTGCTGCAGGTCAGGGCGATGGCGCCGACGCCCCACAACATCGCGTACATCTGGTACGCGCCCAACCACGTCAGGGCGTTCCGCCGGGACGCCTACGAGGCGGCCGGCGGGTACGACGCCTCCCGCTCGGTCCTGGACGACCAGGACCTGATGTGCCGTCTGTTCCACGTCGGCGACTTCCACCACATCCCCCGCTGCCTGTACCTGCAGCGGATGCACCCGGCCAACACCCAGCGCGACCCGGAGACCAACGCGCACATCCAGAGCGAGACGGTCGCCCTGTACGACAGGTACATCGAGGCCAACGCCCTCGCCTGGACGTACCGCAGGGGACTGCTCGCGCTGGACCTCGGCGCGGCCCACCGCAAGCCGCCCGGCTACCTGGGCGTGGACCAGTACCCGGGCGAGGGCGTCGACATCGTCGCGACCCTGCCCGGCAGGCTGGACCTGCCCGACGACTCCGTCGGTCTGGTGCGGGCCGTGGACTTCCTGGAGCACGTGCCCGCCAAGGTTCCCCTGATCAACGAGCTGTACCGGCTGCTGGCGCCCGGCGGCATGCTGCTGAGCACGACGCCCAGCTCCGACGGCCGCGGCGCGTACCAGGACCCGACCCATGTCGCGTACTACAACGAGAACTCCTTCTGGTACTACACGGACGACCAGTACCGCGCCTTCGTCCCCGAGATCGAGGCCAGGTTCCAGAGTTCCCGGCTGACCACCTGCTTCCCCTCGCAGTGGCACTCCGAGAAGAACATCTCCTACGTGATCGCCAACCTCATCTCGGTGAAGGACGGCGCCGAACGGTGCGGCGGCCCGCTGCTGGTGTAGGTCCGAGGCGGCCTCCGGACCGCCGCACGCGAGGCGCCCCGCCGGACTCACCGGTCCCCCGGGGCGCCACGCGCCGGGTTGAGGGCCGTCGC
>NZ_JBEPBI010000189.1:0-15359 GCF_040299045.1 Streptomyces sp. NPDC001027 | reverse complement strand
ATCGTGTACTCCATCGAGTGGTGCTCGACGATCCACACCGTGCCGAACCCGCCGGCCTCGGCCATCAGCGTCAGCTCGGTGAGGTTCTCGAAGAGCTGCCGGTGACTGACCTCCTCGTCCCAGCGCTCCATGTGCACGAACAACGAAAACCTCATGACTGCTCCTCTGCTGCGGCTTGTGCGGCGGCGTCCATCTCGGTGAGGGTGAGGTCACCGGTGGCCCAGTGCGTGCGGGGGACCTCGTGGACGACGACACGGATGTACTCGGGCCGGGTGTTCACGGTGCGCAGGACCGCCTCGTGCACCTCGTGGATCAACTCCCGGATCTGTGCCGGGCTGCGGCCCTCGGCGAGGGTGACGGCGACCTGTGGCATACCGGCTCAGCTCCGCATCGTGAAGGGGTCGGCCACGGGCTCCTCGCTCGTGTTGATCCAGACGCTCTTGAGCCGGGTGTACTCCCTGACGGTCTCCGTGCCGTGCTCGACACCGACGCCGCTCGTCTTGAAGCCCTGGCGCGGGGACATCGGCGACATGGCCCGGTAGGTGTTGACCCACACCGTCCCGGCCTCCAGACGGGCCGCCATCCGGTGCGCCCGGGAGAGGTTCGTCGTCCACACACCGGCCGCGAGCCCGTACTCGGTGTCGTTGGCCAGCCGGAGGACCTCCTCCTCGGTGTCGAACGGCATCACCGCGAGCACCGGGCCGAAGATCTCCTCCCGTACGACGCGCATGCCGTTGTCGACGTCCACCAGGACGGTCGGCTCGTAGAACCAGCCGCCGAGGCCGCCGTCGGTGGCCCGGCCGCCGGTCAGCACCCGGGCGCCCTCGTCGCGGCCGAGGTCGACATAGCCGGCGACCTTGTCACGCTGGCCCTCGAAGGCCAGCGGGCCCAGTTCGGTCTTCTCGTCCAGGGGGTCGCCGATGACGATGGACCGGGCGCGCTCCGAGACCCGTTCGAGCAGCTCGTCGTAGACGGACCGGTGGGCGAACACCCGGCTGCCGGCGATACAGGTCTGTCCGGCGGCGGCGAAGATGCCCGCCACCACCCCCATCGCGGCGTTCGCGACGTTCGCGTCCTCGAAGACGATGTTGGGGGACTTGCCGCCGAGTTCGAGCGTGGAGCCGATGAAACGGCTCGCGGTGGCGGCGGCGATCCGCGCCCCCGTCGCCGTACTGCCGGTGAAGGAGATCTTCGCCAGGTCGCGGTGGTCCACCAGGGCCTGCCCGGCCTCGGCGCCGAACCCGGTGACGACGTTCACCGCACCCGGCGGGAAGCCCGCCTCCAGGGCCAGCTCGGCGAGCCGCAGCACGGTCGCCGAGGTGTACTCGGACGGCTTGATCACGACCGTGTTGCCGGCGCACAGCGCGGGCGCCAGCTTGCTGCTGGTCAGGGTCAGCGGGGAGTTCCAGGGGGTGATGGCTCCGACCACGCCCAGGGGTTCGCGGGCCGTGTAGTTGAGCACCTGCCGGTCGGAGGTGGGGATGAAGTCGCCGTGGATCTTGTCGGCCAGTCCGGCGTAGTAGTGGTAGTACTCGGGCAGGGTGGCCAGCTGCCCCCGCATCTCGCGCAGCAGCTTGCCGTTGTCCCGGGTCTCCATGCGGGCCAGGTCCTCGGCGTTCTCCGCGATCAGCTCGCCCAGGCGGCGCAGCAGATGCCCGCGCCGCGTCTGGCTGAGGTCGCGCCAGCGCGGGTCCTCGAACGCCTGTCGCGCGGCGGCCACCGCCTTGTCGATGTCGGCGGCGTTGCCGCGCGCGGCCCGGTAGAGGACTTCGCGGGTGGCGGGGTTGGTGCTCTCGAAGTACTCGCCCGACGCGGGCTCGACCGAGGTCCCGCCGATGAAGTGCCGCAACGTGGTGAGGTCAGACATGGGCGCACTCTCCGATGAAGGTGGTGAGGCGGTCGGTGAACGCCTCCGGGCGCTCGACGGGCAGCATGTGACGCGCCCCGGGGACGATCTCCGCCCGGCAGTCGGGAAGCGCCGCCGCGAGCCGACGCGTCATCTCGGGCGTGGACCCGGGATCGTGCTCACCGGTCACCGCCAGGGCGGGTACGGCGATGGCGGGCAGGTCCGGCGCCAGCTCGGCGTCCGCCGTGGCGAACACGCGGTAGCAGCTCAGGAAGGACCCGGTGTCGTTGGCGAGGAGCGTGGCCTCGGTACGGGCCACCTGGTCCGCGGCGACACCGGTGCCGTCGTACCACCGCTTCAGGGACGCGGCGGCGCTCGCCGGGAAGTCGGCCTCGGCGGTGCGCAGCCGGTCGAGCACGGACGCCCGCTCCTCGGCCGTACGCGCGCACACCGAGCTGACCGAGGTCAGCGTGGCCACCAGCTCCGGGCGGTGCAGCGCCACGTACTGGGCGACCAGGGCGCCCAGGGAGAACCCGACCAGGTGGGAGCCCGCGGGGATCCCGTCGGCCACCCCGGCGGCCAGTTCGGCGAGGGTCACCCCGTCGTGGACGGGCGGGCGGGTGCCGTGGCCCGGCAGATCGGGGGCGAGCACGGTGAAACGGTCGGCCAGGAGCGCGGCGGTGGGCTCCCACATGGTGTGGTCGAGCCCTACGCCGTGCAGCAGCACCACGGTGGGCTTGCTCATGTATGCCTGGCCTACTGCTCGGTCGAGAGGGGGGCCAGCCGCTGCTGGGGGCGCCCCTGGGCGGCGGCGGCCAGCGCGATGACGATCTCGTGCGGGTGGGGGGCGTCGGCGATCCGGACCTCGACGGTCTGGTGGTGCGAGCGGATCGTGGCGTCGGTGATGTGCTTCAGCGGGATGTCGAAGAGCACCCCGGCGGGCCCACGCTTCTCGACCGCCGGCAGCAGCGTGGTGGCGTTCGCGGCCTTGCGGAAGTGGTCGCCGAACTTCAGCGTGTGGATCAGCGCCGAGCCGTGTTCGATCTCGCCGTCCAGGCCGACGATCGCCGCCTTGCCGTACGCCTCGGCGGGCTCCTCCAGCGCGTCGAGCACCGCCGGGGCCAGCAGCGCGCCCAGGTCGGAGGCGTGCGCCTCGATACCGGGGTGCAGGTCCTCCACGAAGCCCTGACCGGCCCAGGGGTTGTCGATCACCGCCGCGACGACCGCGATCCGGGCCGGACGGGCGAGCGCGCGACCGCCCTCGGTGCGGATCTCCTCGACGACGGTCACGATCTTGCGGACGCTCATGAGGGAACAACCTCCAGGGTTTCGGTGGTGACGACGGGATCCGTCATACGGTCCCCGATACGGGGGTGCGGGCGGGGTCCCGTGGACGCCGCCGCCACGACGACGATCTCGTCGGCGCGCGGGGCGTCGGAGACGCGGGCACTGATGGTCTGGTAGTGGCTGCGGGTCGAGGCCCGGGTCTTGTGCCAGAGCGGGACGACCAGCGTCTCGCCGGCGTCGGCCCGGGTGTCGGCGAAGCAGATGATCGACTCGCCGTGGAGGAACTCGCGCACCAGGTTGCCGAAGTACGGGGTGTGGATGAGGGCCCCGGCGTGCTCGATCTCGCCGGCCGCGCCGACGACGGCGGCCTTGCCGAACGCCTCGATCGCGTCCACGCCGCCCAGGGAGGCGACGAGCCGGTCGGTCAGCAGCCGGGCGAGCACCGGGCCGACGCGGGCCTGCTCCCCGGACAGATCGGCCGAGGGGCCGGTGCCCGCCCAGGGGTTCCGGACGACCGCGGCGACACTGGCGCGCCGCGCGGGCCGCGCGGGTCTCTCCCCGGCCTCGGTGAGGACGACGTCGCGGTAGACCACGAGCTTGCGGAGACCGATGCGCTCGTCGAGGTGATCCATGCACTCTTGCATGCCACAGGACGATAGGTGCCGTCTTTTGGGCCGGTCAAGAGGGTTGAGTAGAAGGGCTCTCCATGGTCCGTTGACGCTCCCACCTGGGCGAGTAACGGGTCATTAACCTGTGGTTATTGGTTACGCATCAAGCCGGGGTGGGATTCCGCATGTCGAACCCTTGACGCCCCATCTGCGACGTGCCTTACTGCTGCTTGTATGCCAGATCGGGTGGCCGTCGGGCCCCGGACCCAAGGAGTTCCATGTCCAGTCACCTTGGAACGGGCGCTGAAATGCCGCCCGCGACGACGACGGAGAATGGTGGGGAAAGCGCCACGGACGGCACAGGCGCCGACCGTGACGGCGGCGGTAAGATCGGTTCCGTTTTCTGGACCTCGCTCGGTGTCTCCGCCGTCTTCGTGGCGTGGGCCGTGCTCTTCACGGACAACCTGAACAAGGTCACCAACACCTCGCTGAACTGGGTGACGTCCACCTTCGGCTGGTCCTACCTGGTGATCACGCTCGCCATCCTGATCTTCCTGGTGTTCCTGGCCTTCAGCCCCGCGGGCGACATCCGCCTCGGCAAGGACGAGGACCGCCCCGAGTTCTCCACCCTCACCTGGTTCGCCATGATCCTCAGCGCGGTCATGGGCATCGGCCTCGTCTCCTACGGTGTCGCCGAGCCGATCTCCCATCTGGCGACGCCCCCGCACGGCCTCGCCGAGCCCAACACCCCGGCCGCGGCGGTACGCGCCCTGCAGTACTCCTACTTCGACTGGGGACTGCAGGCCTGGGCGATCTTCGCCGTCTTCGGGCTGGCCATCGCGTACTCGACCCACCGCAAGGGCCGGCGCACCCTGGTCAGCCAGCTGTTCGAGCCGCTGCTCGGCGACCGGGTGAACGGGCCGATCGGCAAGACCATCGACGTACTCGCCGTGTTCGCCACGCTGTTCGGCACCACGACCTCGCTGGGCCTCGGCGCCCTCCAGGTCAACAACGGCCTCGGCCGGCTGTGGGGGATGCCCGTCAACAACGTGAGCCAGGTGCTCATCATCGCCGCCGTCACCGCGATCTTCACACTGTCGGCGGTGACCGGCGTCAGCAAGGGCATCAAGTTCCTGAGCCAGGGCAGCACCGTGCTGGCGATCGCGCTGTTCGTCTTCATGCTGATCGTCGGCCCGGCCGTGTTCCTCGCCAACCTGTACATCGAGTCCGTGGGCCAGTGGGCCACCGACTTCTTCCGGATGAGCCTCCAGGGCACCGCCTTCGGCGGGCTCGAATGGATGCAGTGGTGGACCTACTTCATGATGGCCTGGTGGGTCTCCTGGGGTGCCTTCGTCGGTGTCTTCCTGGCCCGGATCTCCCGGGGCCGCACCATCCGCGGCTTCGTCATGGGCGTTCTCGTCGTCCCCAGCGTGGTCTTCTTCACCTGGTTCACGGTCTTCGGCGGCACCGCCATCCACATCGACATGTTCGAGAAGGGTGACATCGCCAAGCAGACCGCGGCCGACATCAACAGCGCGTTCTTCGCGACCCTCGACCACTTCCCGCTCGCCGGGGTGACCTCGGCGATCGCGATCCTGCTGGTCGTGATGTTCTTCGTCTCCGGCGCGGACGCCAACACCTATGTGCTGTCGATGATGACCTCCGACGGCTCGCTCACCCCGCGCCGCCCGGTGCTCATCCTCTGGGGCGTCCTCACCGGCGTCACCGCCGTCGTCCTCATGCTCGCCGGCGGACTCAACGCCCTGCAGAACACCGTCATCGTGACGTCCCTGCCGTTCCTCGTGATCATCGCCGGACTGGCGGTGTCCTTCTGGAAGGAACTGCGCTCGGACCGGCACGCGGCGCGCGCCGCCCTCGCCGTGGACGTCGACGCGCAGACCAAGGAGAAGGCCGATGCCGCACTCTGACCCCCGGGCCGACGCCCGTCGCACACTCATCGAGAAGACCTGGGCCGCGGCCTGGGGTCACGGCGACGTCGACGCCCTCGACGCCCTGCTGAGCCCGGACTACCTCCGGCACAGCCAGGACCCGCAGCCGCAGGACCTAGAGGCCTTCAAGGCGTCGATCGTCTCGACCCGGTCGGCCTTCCCGGACCTGGTCACGACCATCGACGACATCATGATCGAGGGCGACCGGGCCGCGATCCGCTGGCACAGCACCGGCACCCACCACAACTCGCTCCTCGGCGTCCCCGCCACCAAACGGCGGGTCGAGGTCAGCGGCGCCACCTTCGCCCGCTTCGAGGGCGACCGGATCGTCGAGGAGTACGTGACGTGGGATCCCCGTGCGCTGCTCGCGGCCCTGGGCGTCATCCGGGTGGGACAGGACTGACGAGCATGATGACAAGGAGCACCTTCATGACCCCGCTCGCCGAGAAGCCCGACCTCGACGTGATGAAGCAGGTCAACCGGCAGTTCGTCACCGGCGTCACGGTCGTCACCGCGATGGACGGGGAGACCCCCAGGGGACTGGCCGTCAACGCGTTCTCCAGCATCTCGCTCGACCCCGCCACCGTGATGGTCTGCGTCCAGCACACCTCGTCCACCCACGACTGTCTGTTCCGGGCGGACCACCTCGCGATCAACATCCTGTCCACGGACCAACTCGACGTCGTCGGTACGTTCGCGAGCAAGGCCACGGACAAGTTCAAGGATGTGGAGTGGGAGAGCGGCCCGTTCGGCAGCCCGCTGATCGCCCGGAGCAGTGCGCAGATGGAGGTCGAGATCCGCGAGCGGCTGCAGGCCAGCACCCACACCGTGTTCATCTGCCGGGTGGTGCACGCCGTCGTCTCCGAGCGTCATCCGATGGTCTACAGCGCGGGTAAGTTCTTCGACGGCGGCGCGCTCGCGCCGCTGGGGTGACCGGCGGACAGCTCGGGAGGCGGAGGAGAGTTCGGTGAGTGGTGCGAAGAGCGAACCGAAGAACGGGTCGATGCAGGCCAGGGTGATCGCCGAGATGCGTCGACGGATCATCAAGGGCGACATCGAGCCCGGCGCTCCGCTCTCGGAGCTCGCCCTCGCGGAGGAGTTCGGCGTCAGTCGTACACCGGTGCGCGAAGCCCTCAAGCAGCTCCAGACCGAAGGGCTGGTCGAGATCCGGCCCCGGGTCGGGACATTCGTCACCACGCCGTCGCGCCGCGAGATCACGGAACTCTTCGAGATGAAGGAACTCCTCGAGGGCGCGGCCGCCCGTCTCCTCGCCCGGCGTGGCCGTGTCGCGGAGATCGACATGCTCGAGCGGAATTTGCGCGAGGCCGACGAAGCGGTCGAGTGCGCCGACCGTGCACGGTACGCGGAGCTGGTCCAGGAGTTCCACGACCTGCTCATCGCCGGCGCCGACAACAGCAAGCTGGAAGCGCACTACCGGATACTGATGAACCAACTGGCCTACTCCCGGCTGGTGCACACGTCGCTGAGCCAGCCGGGCCGGGCAAGGCAGTCGGACCGTGAACACCATCGTGTCCTGGAGCTGATTCTGGAGAAGGACGGCGACAGCGCTGAGCACGTGATGCGTGAGCACGTCAGGGCCAGCCGGCGTGCGCTGCTGAAGGGGCTGGCCGTCAGCGGTTCGCATGAGGGGAATGGCACCGCAAGCTGAGGTGATGAACGCCGATGGTCGGCCACACCCCCGCACTGGGGTGTGGCCGGCCATCGGTATTCATGCGGCGGCCTCACATCGAGCGGGATGTCTCACCACAACCGAACAGCAACACTGTTCCCCGCGATTACTGCCACCGGCTGCCCGAAACCGGAGGCACTGCGCACCATCAGCCGGTACGAGGCCGGGCCCCGGGGGCTGTATGCCGGGGCTGTGTTGACCACCGACGCCGACGGCTCCCTCGACGCGGCGCTCGTCCTGCGCACGGTCTTCCAGCGCAGCGGGCACAGCTGACTGCGGGCGGGTGCCCGGATCATGGGGCAGTCGACTCCCGAACGCGAGTGGGAGGAGACCTGTGAGAAGCTGCGCAGCGTCGCCCCGCACCTGCGCCTGAGCCCCGGCGCACCGCCCGTGGAGCCGCAGTGAGCGGCCAGGGCCACACGGCCCTGGTCCTCGTCCACGGCGGCTGGTTCGCAGATGCCTGCTGGGAGCCGGTCCTGCCCCACCTGTCCACCACATGCCTGAGCCCCGACCTCCCCGGCCGAGCCGGCAGGCCAGCGGATCTCACCACGCTGACCATCGGCGACCTGGCACGAACGGTGGCGGACGACATCGACGCGGCGGGACTCGACCACGTCGTCCGGAGCACATCATCATGGCCAGCGCACGGGCCTGCGTGGATGGATCTCCCGTCCGCGCAAAGAAAGGGGTGCCGACACCGGTCCGTCCGCCGGTCGACCGGCGGACGGGTTCGCGTCGGTTGGCGCGGCTGCAACGGTAACCCCGTCACGCACGGAGCGAGACGGCCAGCTCCAGCTCCCCTTCGTCGGCTCACCCGACCTGTTCTGCTGTAGGCGGATCTGCTCCCTCACGAGTGCACGTGAGAGCGGCTGTTCGGGCGGCCACCGCCAGGGCGTCGCCGAGAACTGCGGGCAGTCGGTCGGTGTCGGTGACCGCGCGCAGTGCCGCGCGTGCCGTCGCCGCCTCGGTTCCGGGGCCGCCTCCCAGCAGTCCCGCGCGCAGCAGTCGGCTGGTCAGGCCTGCCATGAAAGCGTCGCCCGCGCCAACCGTGTCCACCACGCGGACGGGCACGGGTGCGACGCTCTGGGAGCCGTGGCGCCACCAGGCCTGGGCACCGTTGGCTCCCCGGGTGAGGATGACGAGCGCCGGGCCGTTTCGGGCCCAGCGGGCCGCTGTCCTGTCGGGGGTCTCGTTCGGGTGGAGCCAGGCCAGGTCCTCTTCGCTTGCCTTCACCACGTCGCTGATAGCGACGAGTTGTTCCACTTGTTCACGTTCTTGCTCCGCGGGGCGGAGCAGCGCGGGCCTGAGGTTGGGATCGTAGGAAACGGTGGCTGAGGGCCGCAGGGCATTGAGGGTGCTGAAGACCTGGTCGGCTCCCGGGCTCAGGGCGGTGGCGATGGATCCGGTGTGGACGTGCGTCGGTGGCCCGTCGCGCAACTCTTCCTCGACAGGGTCCGAAAGAGCCCAGGTGATGTCGAAGGCATAGGTCGCGGCGCCCGCGTCGTCGAGTACGGCGATTGCGGTGGAGGTGGCCGCGTCGACCACCGACCCGTGGACCAACTTGACCCCACTGGTTTCGAGGTGGCCTTGCACCAGGCGGCCGAAGTCGTCGCGCCCGACGCGTGTGGCGAGTTGGACCGGGTGGCCGAGCCTGCTCAGGCCCAGCGCCACGTTGGCGGGGCTTCCGCCGGAGTGACTGCGCTGCAGGCCGTCGGGGCCGGTGATGATGTCCACCAGTGCTTCGCCGATGACGAGCGCTGGGAACCTGGAGGCGGCTGTGAGCCCTTGGTCGGTCACGGCAGCACCTGGATCTTCCGGCCCTTCCCGGCCTGGAACTGCCGTACGGCCTCGGCGTAGTCGGCCAGCGGTAGCCGGTCGCTGATGAAGATCTCCGGGTCTAGGACGCCGCCGGCGAACAGCTCGGCGGCGCGTTCGTAGCTGTGCAGGACCGCCATCGAGCCGGTGATGGTGATCTCCTCGTTGTAGATCCGGTACGGGTCGATGGTCGCGCGGGTCGCGTAGTCGGCGACGCCGAACTGGAGGTAGGTGCCGCCCTTGCCCACCCGGCCCAGGGCGTCCTGGATGGCCTGGGCATTGCCGGTGGCGTCGATGACCACATCCCAGCCGCGCGGGCGCTCGACCGCGTCGGCAGAGGTCACAGCGCTGCTGCAGCCGAGCGTGCGGGCGGTGGCGAGGCGGTCCTCGTTGATGTCCACCATGTCGACGGAGGCCGCGCCGGTGCGCTTGGCCAGCTCCAGCATCATCAGGCCCATGGTCCCGCTGCCGTAGATGAGCACGTGCGCGCCGAGTCTGCTGCGTAGCACGTCGTAGCCGCGCACGGCGCAGGACAGCGGTTCGATCAGGGCCGCGTCCCGGGCGTCGACGTGGTCGGGCAGCCGTACGCAGTTGGCGACCGGCGCGGTCACGAACTCGGCGGCGGCACCGGGGTGCGTGACGCCGATGGCCGCGTACCGCTCGCACAGGTTGTTGCGGCCCAGCCGGCAGTAGCGGCACTCGTTGCAGTACAGGTTCGGGTCGACCCCGACACGGGTGCCTATCTTCAGCTCGGTCACTTCGCTGCCGATCGCGACGACTTCTCCCGCGAACTCGTGGCCGGGAACGATCGGCAGACTCGGTGCGTGCTCGCCCTGAAGGATGTGCAGGTCGGTGCCACACAGTCCGACCGCGGCCACGTCGATGACGACCTCGCGCGGGCCGGGGGTCGGGTCGGCGACGGACTGGATCTCCACCTTGCCGGGTGCGGTGACGACGGCGGCCCTCACTTGACTGCTCCTAGAGACAGGCCGCGGACCAGTTTGTCCTGGGCGGCGAAACCGGCGATGAGGACCGGCAGAGACACGAGCGTGGCGGCAGCGCACAGCCGGGCGAGGAAGAGGCCCTCGCTGGTGATGAAGCCGACCAGGAAAACCGGTGCGGTCGAGGCGTTCGTCGCGGTGAGGTTGACCGCGAACATGAACTCGTTCCAGCTGAAGATGAAACAGATCAGCGAGGTGGCCGCGAGCCCCGGCATGGCGACCGGGGCCACGATCCGCCACAGCACGGTGAGCAGGTTCGCGCCGTCGACCTCGGCGGCCTCCAGGATCTCCTTGGGGACCTCGGCGAGGAACGAGCGCATCATCCACACCGCGATCGGCAGGTTCATGGCGGTGTAGAGGATGATCAGCGTCCATACGTTGTCCAGCATCCCGGCGTCCTTGACGATCAGGTAGATGGGCAGCAGGGCGGCGATGGCCGGCAGGAACTTCGTGGACAGGAAGAAGAACATCACATCCGTCCACTTCTCGACCGGCTTGATCGACAGCGCGTAGGCCGCCGGCACCGCGAGGACCAACACCAGAACCGTCGAAATGATGCTCGCCATCGCCGAGTTGAGCAGGAACGGGGTGATATCCCGGCTGAACAGCAGCTTGTACTGGTCGAAGGTGAGCGAGGCGAACGGGGTCGGTGGGTTGGTCGCCGCGTCCGCCTCCTGGTGGAACGAGGTCAGGACCATCCACGCCACTGGCGCGAAGAACGCCAGGGTGGCGAGCCAGGCGACGAAGGTCCACAGAGGTGACAGCTTCGGCGTATGGCCGTGGTCGGTTCGGCGGCGCACAAGCTTCTTGAGTCTTGTGCCGGGCACGGCGATGGCCGCGTGCGCGCTCATCGGGACACCTCCTCGCGGAACAGCGACGCGATGGTGCGCAGCGCGAAGGTCGCGATCACGATCGAGCCGAGGACGACGACCACACCGGCGGCGGCCGCCTGTCCGTACTCGTACTTGCGGAACATGGTCAGGTAGATCTCGTAGGGCAGGTTGGTCGTCTGGGAGCCGGGGCCGCCCTGGGTGATCGTGTAGACGGCGTCGAAGGTCTGCACGACGTAGATCGTGCCGAGCAGGACGCCCAACTCGATGTACTGGCGCAGATGTGGCAGCGTGATGTGCCGGAAGGTTGCCATCGCCGACGCCCCGTCGACCTTCGCCGCCTCCAGGACGTCACCGGGCTGCGCTTGCAGACCGGCCAGCAGGATCAGCATCATGAACGGCGTCCACTGCCACACCAGCGACAGCACCACGGCGGGCATCGGGTAGGACGACACCCAGTCGACCGTGGGGCCGCTGTCGGCGCCGAAGAGGCGGTAGACGGCGTTGAGAGTGCCGTTGAACAGGCCGTAGTTGGGGTTGTAGAGGGCGTGCTTCCACAGCAGCGCCGCCGCGACCGGCATCACCAGGAACGGCGCGATGAGCATCGTGCGGGCCAGACCCCGGCCGACGAAGCGTCGGTCCAGCAGCATCGCCAGGCCAAGGCCCAGGACCACGCTGATGAGCACCACGGACGCGGTGAGCA
Source organism: Streptomyces sp. NPDC001027 (assembly GCF_040299045.1). Lineage (NCBI taxonomy): Bacteria > Bacillati > Actinomycetota > Actinomycetes > Kitasatosporales > Streptomycetaceae > Streptomyces > Streptomyces sp. NPDC001027. The sequence goes on along the minus strand of NZ_JBEPBI010000189.1, from coordinate 3,630 downwards.
CGACGGTGTTCAGGACCGCGGTGCGCAGTCGCTCGTCGGTGAAGACGAACTTGAAGTTGGACAGGCCGACGAAGTGCCTCTCGCCCGGCTTGAGAATGTTCCACTGGAGCGTGGAGATCACGATCGTGGCCACGAACGGCAGCTGCGTGACGACGATGGTGAACACGAGCGCCGGCAGCAGCGGGAAGCGGCGCTTCCACCTGCCGGCGCCGTTTGCTGTGCGAGGACGCCTGGGCGGTGACGCCGTTTTGGGGGGAACGGTGAGTGTGGTCATGGACTTTCCTCCGCCAGTGACGGCCGGGTAGGGGGAAGCGGTGCCCGGCCGGGGGGAGGGCCGACCGGGCGGTACAGAAGGGGTCACTGGTAGTTCTTGGCGACGTCCTCGGCGAGCTTCTGGCCGTCGTCGAGCGCCTTTTCCACGCTGGTCTTGCCGGCGATGGCGGCGGAGATCTCCTGGGTGACCTTGGTGCCCAGGTCCTGGAACTCGGGGATGGCCACGTACTGGACACCCACCGTCGGCCGGGGCTGCAGGCCCGGGTTGGACGGGTCGGCACCCTCGATGGACTTCAGGGTGATGTCACCGAAGGCGGCGGCCGCCTTCTGGTACTGCGGGATCTCATACGTGCTGGCCCGCTTGCCGGCCGGGACACGCGACCAGCCGAGCTTCTCGCCGACCAGCTGCTCGTACTTCTTGCTGGAGGCCCACAGCATGAACTTCGAAGCCGCGTCGGCGTTCTTCGTGGTCTTGGGCATGGCCCACGCCCAACTCCACAGCCAGCCACTGCTCTTGGTGGCGACGGTCGGCGCGTAGGCGTAGCCGACATGGCCGGCGATCTTGCTGGAGGCGGGGTCTTCCAGGGATCCGGCCGCGCTGGTCGCGTCGTACCACATCGCGACCTTCTGCTGGCTCATGGCGTTCAGGCACTCGGTGAACCCGGCCTGCGGGGCGCCCGCCTCGCCATGCTTGCGGACCAGGTCGACGTAGAAATTCGTGGCCTTCTTGAACTCCGGGGAGTTGACCTGGGCCTTCCAGTCCTTGGTGAACCAGGTGCCCCCGAAGGTGTTGACCACGGTCGTCAGCGACGCGCCGAGTTCACCCCAACCCGCCAGCCCGCGCAGGCAGATCCCCTTCATGCCGGGCTCAGCGCCGTCGACCTTGGCCGCGATGTCGGCGACCTGCTGCCAAGTCGGGTGCTCGGGCACCGTGACGCCCTTCGCCTTCATGACGTCCTTGTTGTACATCAGGAAGGACGACTCGCTGTAGAAGGGCAGGGCGTAGAGCTTGCCGTCGGAGCCGGACAGCGAGGTGACCACCGGCTTGACCAGGTCGGCCGTGTCGAAGCTCGCGTCCTTGTCGGCGTAGGAGCTGAGCTCGTGCAGCCAGCCGTTCTTCTGCCAGATCGGTATCTCGTAGGCGCCGACGGTGGCGACGTCGTACTGGCCGGCCTGGGTGGCGACGTCCTGGGTGACCTTGTCGCGCAGCTCGTTCTCGGGAAGGATCGTGAAGTTCACCTTGATTCCGGTGTCCTTCGTGAACGTGTCTTTGGTGAGCTTCTGGATGTCCTCCATCTGCGGGTTGCCGACCATCAGCACGTTGATGGACTTGCCGCCGCCTCCGGAACTCGATGAACCGCCCGCCCCGCTACAGGCGACCAGCAGTGAGCTCGCGGCCGTGGCCGCGGCGAGGACATGGATCGTTCTGCGTGTGCGCATGACTGACTCCAGGGATGTGTACGAGGGCGTGGCGGAGCAGGCCCACGGCCTTGCGGGGAGGGGATGGGGTGGGGAATGCGGCTCAGGCCCGGATGACTTCGGGGCCCAGCAGTGAGTAGCGGTGTGCTTCGGAGGCGGGCAGCCCGGTGTCGGTGATGATCGCCTCGAACTCCGTGACGTCTGCGAAGCGGCAGAAGCTCACGGCGCCGAACTTGGTGTGGACGCCGGAGAAGATCCGGCGTCGGGCGGCTTTGAGGACCTGGGCCTTGACCTCGCTGACCGCGGGATCGGGGGTGGTGAGCCCGTAGTCCCGGGAGATGCCGTTCGCGCCGACGTACGCCAGGTCGATGACGAAGCCGGACAGCATGCGGATCGCCCAGTGGTCGACCGTGGCCAGCGTCCCGCCGCGCACCCGCCCGCCGAGCAGCAGCACGGTGATGTTCTCGGCAGCGGACAGGTCGCCGGCTGTGGCCAGCGAAGAGGTGACCACAGTCAGTGGCCGGTCACGGGGCAGGGCGGCGGCGATGAGCTGCGGGGTATAGCCCTCGTCGATGAAGACGGTCTCGGCATCTCCGAGCAGTTCGGCCGCAGCGGCGGCGATCCGCGTTTTTTCGGGGACGTGCGTGACGGTGCGGACGGCGAGGGTGGTCTCGAATCCCGCGCTTTCCACGGGATGGGCGCCGCCGTGGGTACGGCGGACCAGCCCGTGCCGCTCCAGCAGACTCAGGTCGCGCCTCACGGTCTCCTTGGAGACCCCGAGGTCTGCTGCCAGCTGTACGACGTCCACGGATCCCGAACGGCGTGCCGCCTCCAGAATTCCCCGTCTTCGTTCTTCGGCGTCCACGGCGACACCTCCGTTTCACTGCTCTGCGCGCTTCACGCGCGCCGGCTCTGACCGAAGCCCTGCCCGTTCGGACTGCGGTGGCCAAATTTCTACAAGGGGAATGCCCGTACTAGCCAGGTTCGCCGTAGAGCTGTTCGTGACCGAATGTGCCCGTTTCTGGGGAAGCGGATTCCCAGAATGAGGCCCTGGAGGGCTCGGCGAGGCGGGGGATACTGCCCGTTCGGTAGTCAGCGGGTGCCCGCCACCTGCCTGTTTCCCGGCCGGGTCCGATAGAGGCGTGGGTCCAGGCTCGGCTTCGCCGCTGCTTCTGACCATCTCCTGCGGAAGGAGAAAAGGCTGGGGGCAGAGAATTTTCCCTGTCACGAGTGGAGCTCGTGATGCAAGTGTTTCCGAATAGTGACCGCTCGCTGTGGCCGGGGCATTGGTGGGTTCCCCTGATCTCCTCTAGTCTCGATCTTTCGCGCGCCCAGCAGACTCGGAGGTCTTCGATGTGGCTGATCTTGAGTCGTAAGAGCTCGTAACACGATCATGGGTGGGCCTTCTTGGGGCGTCGCCAGCAGATCACGCTGCAGGCCAGGGAGATGGAGGCGTCGTGGAGTTCGGTGCGGCGTTCCCATCGGATGGCGAGTCGTTTGAAGTGGTGGAGCGGGGCGAAGGTCTGCTCGACGACGTAGCGGAGCTTGCCCATGCCCTGGATGTTCGGGGTACCTTTGCGGGAGATGACAGGCAGGATGCGGCGCTCGCGAAGTTCGGCGCGGTTGGAGTCGTAGCCCTTGTCGCCGAGCAGGGCTTCGGGACGCTTGCGAGGACGACCGGAGCGGCCCGCCACCGGTGGGGTGCCGTCGACTAGGGCGGGGTCGGGGCGACGTCGTTGACGTTGGCCACGGTCGTGATGACCTTGAGCGGAACGTCGCGTCCGTCGCAGATCAGGTGGTGTTTGCTGCCCGTCCTGCGCCGGTCGACCGGCGCAGGACCGGTGCCGGCACCCCCCATTTTTTTTTGGCGGACGTGAGATACATTCACGCAGGCCTGTGGTAAATTTTTTAGGGCGAGATCGGAAAAGCGGGGTGGTG
>NZ_JBEPBI010000188.1:0-15370 GCF_040299045.1 Streptomyces sp. NPDC001027 | reverse complement strand
CCGCGACCTGAGCTGGCCCTACGCCCAAGAGGGCGCGGAGAGACACCGGCCGGCCCGCCCCGCTTTCTGTTTCCGCGCAGTCTCCCCGCCGCAACCGGTTGCCGGCCTGTTGCCATGAACGGGCACGCGCCCGACGCTGCGAGTACGCCTCGTCAGAACGGCGGCTCGTCCGGCAACAGTTGACACGTGTCACTCCTTCGCGCGCCCATCTCGCATTCCCTCGCACCACCTCACACCCCCTCGCGCACCCGACGGTCACCGTGAAACAGTGTCAGAAACCGCACACCCCGTCTTTTTTGATCGTTCCCGCGGCCGTGCCCCGAGTGCGTCCGCTGTGGCAGGCTGTTGCCAGTGAAGCCCGTCGCGATGGGGCAAGTGGGGGGCGCGCGAGGTGAGTCGGCGATGCGCTGCCGCCCTGCCGACTCCCTCACAGGGTGAGCTATGGTGTACACGGAGTAAGAAGAAACGGCATGACCCGTTCTTTACCGGCTTGGGGGAGTACCAGTCGATGGCGAGGCAGTTACGCGCCGAACAGACCCGCACGACGATCATCACGGCTGCCGCCGACCTGTTCGACCGCCACGGCTACGAGTCGACCAGCCTCAGTGACATCGTCGCGCACGCCCATGTCACCAAGGGGGCCCTCTACTTCCACTTCGCGGCGAAGGAGGATCTGGCCCACGCCATCATGGAGCTGCAGTCCAACGCCGCCCGCCGGATCGCCGGGGAGATCGACGACCGCGGCGGCACCTCCCTCGAAGCCCTGATGCGCCTGACGTTCGGTCTGACACGGCTCTCCGTGGAGGGGCCGATCGCCCGTGCCGGTCTACGCCTGGCCACCGGCGGCGTCGCGGTCCGGCCCCCGCTGCCGCACCCCTTCACGGAGCTGCTGGATCTGATCTCCCGACGGCTCGGCGCCGCGGTGAAGGAGTCCGACATCCACGCTGACGTCGACCTCGACGCCGTCGCCCACTCGCTGGTCTGCTTCTTCGTCGGCACCCGCGTCGTCGGCCGCTCCCGCGAACCCACCGGCCGGCTGCCCCGCCGGATGGCCGAGATGTGGCACGTCCTGATCCGAGGCCTGGTGCCCGTGCCGCGTCGCCCCCGCTATGTGAGCCTCGCCGCACGCCTCGAACGGGAGACCATGGCGGCCGTGTGACGCCGCTCGCCGCCGCGCCGCCGCTTGAGGGGCGAGCGGCAGGCGATCACGCACCGCCGGTCGCGGCGGGGGTGTGGCCATCGGGTGCGGTGCGCGGCCGCGCGATACGGTGCACCGCATGCCCCACGCCGCCCCTTTGCCCGTGATCCTCGGCAACGAGCCGGGCTCGTTCCCCCACAGCGTCCTGGCCGAACGGCATCCGGCGATCATCCGTCAGGTGCGGGACGCCTTCCCCTACGGCCCTGACCTCCACCGAGGCCTGGACGCGCTGCTGGCCGCCTGCACCGACGGCGTGATCGACCCGCTGCCCGCCGACGCGCACGACCACGACAGATGGCGCGACTGGGATCTCGACGCCCACACGGGCCGTTCCTGGTTCGACGTGCCGTGGCTGTGGTCGGAGAGCTACTTCTACCGTCGACTCCTCGACGCGGTCGGCTACTTCGGGCCCGGATCGTGGCAGGGCATCGACCCGTTCCGGCCGTTCAAGCTGGCCGAGCTCGAAGCGCCCGAGACCGACGAGGAACTGGCCGCGCTCGACGCCCTGGAGGGCCGCCCGGCCGACGAACAGGCCCGCGCCCTGCTGCACGGATCCCTCTGGGGCAACCGCGCCGACCTCGGCTTCCGGCTCTCCGACGCCGCGGCCGAGCAGCGTGCCGCCGTACCGGCACTCGTCGCCGACGACAGCGAGCGGCTCTGGGAGCTCCTGCCGCACGCCGGGGCGGACGCCGGCGCCGGCCCGGCCGCCGGCACGGTGTGCCTCGTCGCCGACAACGCCGGACGCGAACTGGTGCCCGACCTGCTCCTGGCCGCCCATCTGCTCGCACACCGGCGGTGCGGGCGGGTCGTCCTGCACGTCAAGCCGTACCCGTACTACGTGTCGGACGCCACGACCGCCGACGTCGTCGACGCCGTGCGCAAGCTGTCGAGGGCGGGGGGAGCGGCCGCCGACCACGGCCGTCGGCTCTGGCGGGCCATGGCGGACGGCACGCTCACCGTCCGCGCGCACTCCTTCTCCGCCGCCCCGCTGCCCTACGCGCGGATGCCGGACGACCTGCGGGCCGAGTTCGCCGCGGCCACGCTGACGATCGTGAAGGGCGACCTCAACTACCGTCGCCTGGTGGGCGACAGCCGATGGCCCCCCACCACCCCCTTCGCCGACGTCACCGCGTACTTCCCCGGCCCGGTCGCGGCGCTGCGCACGCTGAAGTCCGACGTGATCACCGGTCTGGACGCCGGGACGGAGGCCGCCCTGGTCGCCGCCGAGGGTCAGCGCTGGCGCACCGGCGGCACGCATGCGCTGATCCAGGTGCGGGCGTGAGCCCACGCACGACCCCCGCCTCCGGCCGGCGCACGGCCCCCCGTCCCCGGTCGGCGCTCGAACTCCCGTCCCGGCACGGCGAGGTCACCGCCGGCGGAAGGCCGGCGGGCAGCGCGCCGTGCACGGGAGACGACAGGCCGGGCCCGCGGACGGGGGCACGGCGCAGGGCCGCTCCCCGCGTTGCCCGGTTCGCGGCGATTCACGCGATGGTGTGATCATCCGTCCCCCGGCGGATGGCCGCCCGGACCCCCGGGTAGGGCCCGGCCATGACGCAACCGTTCGAGCTCCCGCACTTCTATCTGCCGCACCCCGCGCGGCTGAACCCGCACGTCGACGACGCCCGGGCGCACTCCACGCAGTGGGCGCGGGACATGGGCATGCTGGAGGGGTCCGGGATCTGGGAGCAGGCCGACCTGGAGGCGCACGACTACGGCCTGCTCTGCGCCTACACCCACCCCGACTGCGACGGGCCCGCACTGTCGCTGATCACCGACTGGTACGTGTGGGTGTTCTTCTTCGACGACCACTTCCTCGACATGTTCAAGCGCACCCCGGACCGCGCCGCGGGCAAGGCCCATCTGGACCGGCTCCCGCTGTTCATGCCGCTCGACCTGTCGACGCCGGCGCTGGAGCCGCGCAACCCGGTGGAGGCCGGGCTGAAGGACCTGTGGGCGCGCACGGTGCCGGCCATGTCGCAGGACTGGCGCCGGCGTTTCGCCCTGGCCACGGAGCATCTGCTCAACGAGTCGATGTGGGAGCTGTCCAACATCGACGAGGGGCGGATCGCCAACCCCGTCGAGTACATCGAGATGCGTCGCAAGGTGGGCGGCGCGCCCTGGTCGGCGGGGCTCGTGGAGTACGCCACCGCCGAGGTCCCCGCGCTCGTCGCCGGGACCAGGCCGCTCAGGGTGCTGACGGAGACGTTCTCGGACGCCGTGCACCTGCGCAACGACCTGTTCTCCTACCAGCGCGAGGTCGAGGACGAGGGCGAGAACAGCAACGGCGTGCTCGTCCTGGAGACGTTCTTCGGCTGCACCACGCAGGAGGCCGCCGACACCGTCAACGACATCCTCACCTCCCGGCTCCACCAGTTCGAGCACACCGCGTTCACCGAAGTCCCCGCGGTCGCCCTGGACAAGGGGCTCGGTCCGGACGGCGTGGCCGCCGTCGCCGCCTACGCCAAGGGCCTGCAGGACTGGCAGTCCGGCGGCCACGAGTGGCACATGCGCTCGAGCCGCTACATGAACGAGGGAGCCTCGTCCACCGCCCCCTGGCAGAAGCTGACCGGCCCCGGCACCTCGGCCGCCGACGTCGGCGCGCTGCTGGCCTCGGCCGCCGCCGAGCGTCTGCGCGCGTACACGCACGTGCCCCGCCAGAAGGTCGGACCCTCGCAACTGCCCGACTTCCACATGCCGTTCGCGGTCGGGCTCAGCCCGCACCTGGCGGCCTGCCGCCCGCGACTGCTGGCGTGGACGCACCGGATGGGCATGCTGGAGGAGGGCGTGTGGGACGAGGACAAGCTCGCCTCCTGCGACCTCGCCCTGTGCGCGGCCGGCCTCGACCCGGACGCCACCGCGGAGGCGCTCGACCTCAGCTCCCAGTGGCTCGCCTGGGGCACCTACGGCGACGACTACTACCCCCTCGTCTTCGGCGACCGCCGTGATCTCGCGGCCGCCCGCCTGACCACGGCGCGCCTGTCGGCCTGCATGCCCCTCGAGGGCGAGCCCGTCCCGGTCGTCCCCGTCGACGCGATGGAACGCGGCCTGATCGACCTCTGGGCGCGCACCGCCCGCGACATGACCCCGGGCCAGCGGAGCACCCTGCGCGACGCGGTCGACGCCATGACCGAGGCCTGGCTGTGGGAGCTGTCCAACCACCTGCAGAACCGCGTTCCCGACCCGGTCGACTATCTGGAGATGCGCCGCGCCACCTTCGGCTCCGACCTCACCCTGAGCCTGTGCCGCATGGGCCACGGGCCCGCCGTCCCGCCGGAGGTCTACCGCACCGGGGTCGTGCGCGCGCTGGAGAACGCGGCGATGGACTACGCGTGCCTCACCAATGACGTCTTCTCGTACCAGAAGGAGATCGAGTACGAGGGCGAGGTGCACAACGCGATCCTCGTCGTCCAGAACTTCTTCGGCTGCGACTACCCGGCCGCGCTCGGCGTCGTCCACGACCTGATGACCCGGCGCATGCAGCAGTTCGAGCACATCGTCGCTCACGAACTGCCCGTCCTGTGCGACGACTTCGCCCTCTCGGCCGACGCCCGTTCGGCGCTGGGGGAGTACGTGGTCGACCTGCAGAACTGGCTGGCCGGCATCCTCAACTGGCATCGCGAGGTCGACCGGTACAAGGCCGGATACCTGGCCCGGCGCACCCACGGCTTCCGGCCCGACGTCGCGCCGCGCTCGCCGCTCCCGCAGTTCTCGCTCTCCTGACCCACGTCACTCGCCTCGCTCACGTCACTCGCCTGGCCCGCCTCTCATCGCCGGGCCGCGTGCCCGATCGCGGCCCGCGCCAGCGCCCGCACGACCGGGTGCGGGCGCGAGCCGTCGCCGGACAGCTCGGGCTGGAAGAGCGAGGCCAGGAAGAAGGGGTGGTCCGCTAGCTCGGCGACCCGGGGCCGGCCCTCCTCGTCATGGCCGGAGAAACGCAGGCCGTGGGCGCGCAGCACGTCCAGGTGACGGGAGGGCCCGTACGCGCAGAAGTAGCGCTCCACCGTGCGCTCCGAGCCGATCACCGCGTGGGCGAGCGACCCCGGCTCGAGCGTCACCGTGCCCTCGTGGCCCACCAGCGAACAGGCCAGCGGCTCGATGAGCGGGTCGTCGGCGTCCGGATCGTTCTCGGCGTGCGCCGCGCGCGACAGCCCGCAGACCGTGCGGGCGTACTCCAGGAGCGCGTGCTGGAAGCCGCCGCAGGTGCCGAGGAACGGGATGCCGTCCTCGCGCGCCGTGCGGATCGCCGACAGGACGCCCGCCTCGCTCCGGTACGGGCTGCCCGGCACCGCCCACACCGCGTCGAAGCCCCGCACCGCGTGCTGCGCCTCCGCCTCCTCGGAGGGGACCCAGTAGGCGTCCAGGACCAGCCGGTCCCGGGCGGCCAGGGCCTCCAGCAGGAGCGGTATCCGCGTGTGGGAGACGACGCTGGAGGAGCGGTCGCCCACCAGGGCGACCCGTGCGACCCGTGCGGGCTGAGCGGGCTGGGCGGGCTGGGCGGGCTGAGCGGCGATGTCGGTCATGCGGCTCATCCTGGGCGCGGCCGCCGGTTCACGTCCAACGATGATCTCTGCACGGCCGATAAGCAGAGCTGATGCACTCTGGGACCCTGGGCGCATGGACCCGCACCTCCTGCGCACCTACGTCGCCGTCGCCGAGCACGCCTCCTTCTCCGAGGCCGCCCGGGAACTCGGCTACACCCAGTCCGCCGTCTCCCAGCACATCGCGGCCCTGGAACAGGACCTCGGATCGCCGCTGCTCACCCGCCGTCCGGTGGCCCCGACCCCGGCCGGTGAACGTCTCCTCGAACACGCGGGACCGCTGCTGCTGCGCCTCGCCGCGGCCCGCGCGGACGTCGTCCGGCTCGCCTGCGCGCCCTCCCACGGGCTGACGCTGGCCGTCTCGCCGACCGCGCTCGGCCCCGCCGCCCTCGCCGGGCTCCCGCCCGCCGGAGTGACGCTGCGCGTCCTCGGCCGCGACCACGTCGTCGCCGCCGTCGCCGAGGGCACGGCCGACCTCGGGCTCGTCGACGGCCTGGCCGCGCCCAGCGACCCGCTGCGGCTGCCCGACGTGGCGCCGCTGACCGCACGAGGCGTCGGCGAGGAGCCCGTCAGCGTTCTGCTGCCCGCCGCTCATCCGCTCGCCCGCCGCAGCGGTCTGCGTCTCGGCGACCTCGTCGACGCGCGCTGGCTGGACGCACCCGACGCCGGGCTGCCGCTGCCCCAGCTGCGCGCCGCGGCCGGCGGCGGCCAGGGCTTTGGTGCCGCCCTGCGCTACGACGGCTGCGACGTCAGGCTGCTGACCGCGCTCGCCGCCGCCGGCCACGGCCTGACCCTGCTGCCCCGCTCGGTCGCCGAAGGGGTCCCGGGGACGGTCGCCGTCCCGGTCGTCGAGCCGCGGGTCGTGCACCGGGTGGAGATTGTGCACGCCGCGACGCCGCCGGACGGCGCGGCCCGCGCTCTGACGGAGGCGTTGGCCCCGCGCGCGTGAGGCACGGGAGCCGTGGACGTCGTCCCCCGGGCGGGCTCGCGTCGTCCCCGCGCGCGTGCGGCGTGGACGGTGTGGACGGCGTGCGTCGCGGAGGCGGGTTCGCGTCCTTCCCGCGCGTGGCGGTGACGTGCTACGCCTGACGCGCGGGGTGCCTGTACCTCGTCCGCGCCCGGGTCAGTCTCACTCGTTCGTGGCTCGTGGTGCGCGGGTGCGCCGGGTAGAGCACCAGCCGGAGGCGATCCATGGAACAGACAGCGTTGCGTCCCAAGCCCCTGCCGGGCCAGGACCCCGACGGCGCCGCGCCGCCGAGCGGACCGGGGCGCCGTCCGCACACCGCACGCCGCGGCGGACGAGGCCCGACGACGACCCTGGTGGCCGGCCTGCTCGCCGGCACGGTCCTCGTCCTGTCCGGCGTCGGCCTGGGAGCCGTGGGGGCGACCGTGGTCGGCATGAGCAGACTGGCCGAGCTGCAGCGGCAGGCGGAGCTCGCGGGCCGGGCCGCGTCGCAGGTGCCGACGGGTCGGCCCGAGACGTCGGTCCGCACGCGGGAGGCGGGGGCGGCGGAGACGGCGGGCACGGCGGGGAGGTCCGGAGCGGGCCGGGCGCCGGCGCGGGACCGGCCGGGCGCCTCCGAGGCGGCCGCGGGGACCGGGGCGTCCGCCGGGGCCGCAGGCTCGTCGCGCGACGCCGGGGCGAGCCTGGGGCTCGAGGCGGTGGACGCCCGGGGCACGGGCGCCGAGATCGTCGCCGTCCACGTCCCCGGTCCCGGATTCACGGCCGGGCTGGTCCGCGGCGACGTCATGCTGACGTTCGGAGGCGCCGAGATCGACTCGGCGGCGGACCTCGCCCGGGCGGTCGACCGGGCGCGCCCCGGAGCGCACGTCGAGGTGACGGTCCGCCGTCGCGGCGGCGGACACCGCACGACGACGGTCGTCCCCGGGATCGTCACCTGAGGCGGCCCGGGGCGCCCGCGTGGACCCGCGGGCGCCGGCGCGCCACGCGCACACGGTCCGGCAGTCGAGTGGCGCCCGCCGGCCGTGCCACGCCACCATGAACGCCATGCCGACCTCCCTTCTGGCCTTCCTGGGCGCCTGCACCCTCATCGCGGCCTCGCCCGGACCCAGCACCGTGCTGATCGTGAAGCAGTCGCTGCGCAGCCGCCGCAGCGGCTTCCTGACCGTCCTCGGCAACGAGACCGGGGTGTTCGTCTGGGGCGTCGTCGCGGCCTTCGGGCTGACGGCCCTGCTGACGGCCTCCCAGGCGGCCTACGCGGTTCTGCGCTTCGGCGGCGCGGCCGTGCTCGTCTGGTTCGGCGTCCAGGCGCTGCGGCAGGCCCGCAGGACGAAGCAGGCCCACGGCCTCGACGACGGCGACGAGGGCGACGGCGCCGGCGAGAGCCGGGGGAGTGCGCAGCGCGGCGGCTGGGCCGCCTACCGGGGCGGCCTGCTGCTGAACCTCGCCAACCCCAAGGCGGCCGTGTTCGCCCTGTCCTTCCTGCCGCAGTTCGTGCCCGAGGGCGCCCCGCACCTGCCCGCCATGGTGGGGCTCGCCGCGCTCTGGGCGGTCTACGAGGTCGGCTACTACAGCCTGTACGTGTGGTTCGTGGGACGGATGCGGCGCGTGCTCTCCCAGGCCGGCGCGCGCCGCCGCCTGGAGCAGGTCTCCGGCGGAGTGCTGCTGCTCCTCGGCCTGCGCCTGGCCCTGGACGGCTGACCGGGGCGGCTGACCGGGGCGACCCGTCGGCCCGTCGGCCCGAAACCCTCGCCGACCGGCTCGCGCGACCCCCGCCGGACGGGCAGGATGCTGCCCGTGGTCATCTCGCCGGCGTCACCCCGTCCGTCGCCCGTCCACAGCAGCATCGGCACCACAAGCCACCTCAGTCGCCCCGTCCCTCCTGGGAGGCCCGGATGACCGGCACCGCCCCCGCGCCCTTCACCGCCGACGACTACCGGGCGCGCAGGGAACGCGCCGCGCGGGAGGCCGCCGACGCCGGACTCGCCGGACTCCTCGTGGCGCCCGGACCCGACCTCGTCTGGCTCACCGGCTACGCGCCGCCCGCCGCCACCGAACGGCTCACCCTGCTCGTCCTCGCCGCCGGCCGGGACCCGGTCCTCGTCGTGCCGACCCTCGAGGCCCCCGACGCCGCGAAGGCGGTCGGCGCCGCCGCGCTCACCCTGCGGGACTGGACCGACGGCAAGGACCCCTACGCCGCCACCGCCGCCCTCCTCGACGACCGGGGACGGTTCGGGATCAGCGACAACGCCTGGGCGATGCATCTGCTGGCCCTGCAGCAGGCCCTGCCCGCTGCCTCCTACGCCTCCCTCACCGAGGCCCTGCCCATGCTGCGCGCCGTCAAGGACGCCGCCGAGCTGGAGCTGATGGCGGCGGCGGGCGCGGCCGCGGACCGGGTGTTCGAGGAGATCTGCAAGGTCGCCTTCGGCGGGCGCAGGGAGCGGGAGGTCGGCGCCGAGCTCGAGGCGCTCCTGCGCCGGTTCGGCCACTCCCAGGTCGACTTCACCATCGTCGCCTCGGGGCCGAACGGCGCCGACCCGCACCACGAGGTCGGCGACCGTGTCATCGAGCAGGGCGACATGGTGGTCCTCGACTTCGGCGGCCTCAAGGACGGCTACGGCTCCGACACCTCCCGCACCGTGCACGTCGGCGAGCCCACCGACGAGGAACGCCGGGTGCACGACCTGGTGCGCGAGGCGCAGGAGGCCGGTTTCCGGGCGGTCCGGCCCGGCGTCGCCTGCCAGGAGGTCGACCGGGCCGCCCGCGCCGTCATCACCGCCGCCGGATACGGCGCGCAGTTCATCCACCGCACCGGCCACGGCATCGGCGTCACCACCCACGAGCCGCCGTACATGATCGAGGGCGAGGAGCGGCCCCTCGTGCCCGGCATGTGCTTCTCCGTGGAGCCCGGCGTGTACCTGCCCGGCCGGTTCGGCGTGCGCATCGAGGACATCGTCACCGTCACCGAGGACGGCGGCCGCCGCCTCAACGACACCACCCGCGAGCTGGTCATAGTGGACTGACCCGCCCCAGAAGTCCCCGGCACCCACCCGAACGGCAACGACGCGACCATGACCCAGGCACCGACACCCACCGCAGACACCGTCCGCCGACTGGTCCGTGCGCTCCTCCAGGAGAACGGGGCGAGCGGCCCCGGACCGGAGGCACGGCCCGTCACCGAGGGCGGCGCGCCCACCACCTGGTGGGTCGGTGCCCGCCATGTGCTGCGGCTCGCCGCCGACCGCGAGGCGACCGTGCGCCGCCGCCGCGAGCTGCGGCTGCGCGACCTGGTCCGCCAGCACGTCCCGATCGCCGTGCCGACCGGTGTCGCGCACGGCGAGTGGTCGCCGGGGCTGGCCTACACCCTCGACGCCAGGCTGCCCGGCGGCACGGCCGAGGAGCACGACGTCTCGGCCGTCGGCGAGGCCGACCTTGCCGGGCTGCTCAGCGGGCTGCGCGAGGTGCCGGCCCGGCAGGCGGACGCGCTCGGCGTGCCGCGGGCCGCCCCGCGCTCCCTGGAGGCGCTGCGCCGGATGGCCGTGGCCGCCGCCGAACGACTCGGCCGGGCCGACGAGTTCGACCCCGCCCGGCTGCACCAGCTCACCCCGGCGGCCGCCGCACAGCTCGCCGCCCAGGCCGCCCCCGCGGTCCTCGTCCACCACGCGCTGCGCGGCGAGCACCTCGTGGTGAGCGCCGACGGCCGGGTGCGCGGCGTCCTCGACTGGACCGACGCGGTCCTCGGCGACCCCGCCGAGGACATCGCGGGCCTCGCCCTCGCCGTCGGCGCCGGTGCCGCCGTGCGGGCCGCCACCCTCGCCGGCTACGGCGCCCGCCCGTGCCTGCGCGGCCTGTGGCTCGCCCGCTGCGACACCGTCGTCCACCTCGCCGAACGCATCGAGGGGCGCAGGGCCGGCCCGCGGGACGCCGACGCCCTCGCGCTCCCGCGCACCCGGCTGCGGCGCGCCTGGGAGGCGATCCTGCTCGAGCGGGTCACGGAGTTCCGTGAGGACGGGGAGGGCGGGGACGGGCCGGAGCAGGACGCCTAGGACGCCGAACGCCGGACAGGGACAGCGGACGAGGGCTCGCGGGTCGGGCTCACCCGGCCGCCGGCGTCACCTGACCGCCGACCCCACCCGACCCCGCCGACGTCACCTGACCGTCGGCGTCCCCCAGCCGCCGACGCCACCCGGTCGTCGGGCCGCACCCGACCGCCGAGCGCACCCGAGTCGCCGGCCTCACCCGAGTCGCCGGCCTCGCCCGGCCGCAGGCCTCACTCCTGCTCCAGGACCACGCACGCCTCCCCAGGGAGGTGCAGCAGGCCGTCCGGGCCCGGGACGTCCACCGGCTCCCAGGCGGCCAGCACGCGCGCGGGGCGCGGGCCGAGCGGGATGGCGGCCGGCTCCTCGCCGAGGTTGACGGCCACCCGGACGTCGCCGCGCCGGAAGGCCAGCCAGCGGCCCCCGACGTCATGGGCGACCTTGATGTCGGCCAGATCGGGATCGGTGAGGTCGGGCTGGGCGTGCCGCAGGGCGATCAGCTCGCGGTACCAGGCCAGCACGCGTGCGTGCGGCTCGCGCCGCGGCTCGGACCAGTCCAGGCACGAGCGCTCGCGGGTCGCCGGGTCCTGCGGGTCGGGCACGTCCTCCTCGGCCCAGCCGTGCGCCGCGAACTCCCGCCGCCGGCCCCGTCGCACGGCCTCGGCGAGCTCCGGGTCGGTGTGGTCGGTGAAGTACTGCCAGGGCGTGCCCGCCGCCCACTCCTCGCCCATGAACAGCATCGGCGTGAACGGCGCGGTCAGCGTCAGCGCCGCCGCGCACGCCAGCAGACCCGGCGAGAGGGACGCCGAGAGACGGTCGCCCTGGGCGCGGTTGCCGACCTGGTCGTGGGTCTGGCCGTACCCGAGCAGCCGGTGCGCGGG
Source organism: Streptomyces sp. NPDC001027 (assembly GCF_040299045.1). Taxonomy (NCBI): domain Bacteria; kingdom Bacillati; phylum Actinomycetota; class Actinomycetes; order Kitasatosporales; family Streptomycetaceae; genus Streptomyces; species Streptomyces sp. NPDC001027. Next base: position 3,755 of record NZ_JBEPBI010000188.1, on the reverse strand, counting down.
CACCCGCGCCCGGTCCAGCGGGCGGCCGTGGCGCCGGCCCCGGAAGCCGGAGTGGACGCCGTCGTGGAAGTAGCCGCCGGTCAGCGTCTTGGCGAGGGCGGCGAACGGGTCGCGCGCGAAGTCGGCGTAGTAGCCCTGGGACTCGCCGGTGAGCGCGGCGTGCAGGGCGTGGTGGAAGTCGTCGTTCCACTGGGCGTGCAGGCCGAGGCCGCCCTGCCGGCGGGGGGTGATGAGCCGCGGGTCGTTCAGGTCCGACTCGGCGATCAGGAACAGCGGGCGGCCCGTCTCGGCGGCGAGCGCGTCCACCGCCGCCGACAGCTCCTCCAGGAAGGGGTACGCGCGCGTGTCGGCCAGCGCGTGCACCGCGTCCAGGCGCAGCCCGTCGAGCCGGTAGTCGCGCAGCCACGCCAGCGCGCTGCCCAGCAGATAGGCGCGCACCTCGTCGGAACCGGGGGCGTCCAGGTTCACGGCCGCGCCCCACGGCGTGTGGTGCGTCTCGGTGAAGTACGGCCCGAAGGAGGGCAGATGATTGCCGGAAGGCCCCAGATGGTTGTGCACCACGTCCAGGACCACGCCCAGACCGAGCGCATGGGCCCGGTCGACGAATCGCTTCAGCCCCTCGGGGCCGCCGTACGGCTCGTGCACCGCCCACGGCGACACCCCGTCGTACCCCCAGCCGTGCCGGCCCGGGAAGGGGCACAGGGGCATCAACTCCACGTGGGTGATGCCGAGTTCGGCGAGGTGTCCGAGGCGCTCGGCGGCCGCGTCCAGCGTCCCCTCGGGGGTGTAGGTGCCCACGTGCAGCTCGTAGAGGACGGCCCCCGGCAGCGGGCGTCCGGACCACGGCGTGCGCCACTCGTACCGGCTCTGGTCGACGACGGCGCTCAGCCCGTCCGGCCCGTCGGGCTGGCGGCGCGAGCGGGGATCGGGCCGCACGGGGCCGTCGTCGACCGCGAAGCCGTACCGGGCGCCGTCCGAGGCCTGCGCCTCACCCGTCCACCACCCCTCCCGCTCCGGATCGCGCTCCAACGCGCGCGTGGCGCCGTCGCACTGCAGCGTCACGCGCTCGGCCTGCGGCGCCCACACCTCGAACTGCACGGACGGCTCCCCTTCGTCTGCTCACCGTGATGTAGCCCGTCCCCTCCATCGTGCGCCACCGGAGATCGATCCGGGTCGCGAACACTCCCATCGGCGCCCCGCCCGAGCGGGGGCCGTTCTCTCGTCTTCTGGACACCCGGAGCCCGCTGACCGACAATCACCACCGTGACGTCGTCCTTCGAGTTCAACACGTACCCCGCGCGGTTGTCCGACGCGGAGCGCGACCGGGCGCTGAAGGTGCTGCGCGACGGCGTCGCCCTGGGCCGCCTGTCGCACGACACGTTCATCCGGCGCATGGAACTGGCCCTCGCCGCCCGCCGCCCGGACGAGCTCGCCGTCCTCACCGCCGACCTGTCCGAGGAGAACCGCTTCTCGCGGGTCGTCTTCGGCGCGGTCGAGGCGGTCTCCGGCTTCACCGTGCGACTGCGCCGTGCCTGGCAGGCCGAGCGGCTGCCCAAGCTGCTGCTGCCGCACCCGGGAACCGCGCACGCGCTGCGCATCGGCCGCGACCCCGTGAACGGTCTGCGGCTGACCCACGAGAGCGTCTCGCGGGTGCACGCCGAACTCGTCCGCCAGGGCGGGGTGTGGGTGCTGCGCGACCTCGGCTCCACCAACGGCACGACCGTCAACGGGCGGCGCGTCATCGGCGCGGCCGTGGTGCGCGAGGGCGACCAGGTCGCCTTCGGCCGCACGGGATTCCGTCTCTCGGCGAACTGAGACGCTCAAGTCCCTTGCACGGAGGCGGTGTTGACGCCCGCCGGGCCGATGACTCACTGTGCGTACACCGGATGCGCCCCGTGCGTCGACGCCGCCCCCGTGGAGGTGTGCCCTGCCGCCCCTCCCGCGCTACCCGACCGTGGACGAACTCGCCGCCCGCGCGGCCGCGTTCGCCGCTCGCCACTGCGGAGACGTCCGGCTGCTCCGCGTCGGGGTCTCCCGCGCGGGCACACCGCTGCAGCTGCTCCGCGTCGGCCGGGGCGCGCGCCAGGTCCTCGTCGTCGCGGGACCGCACGCCAACGAGCCCGTCGGCGGCACCACCGTGCTCCGGCTGGCCGAACGGGTCCTGGCCGACCCACGGCTCACCGCGGGGGCGGACGCCACCTGGAACCTGCTGCTCTGTCTCGATCCGGACGGCCTGCGCCGCAACGAGGGCTGGCTGACCGGCCCCTACACCCTCGGCCGCCACTTCCGGCACTTCTTCCGGCCCGGCTTCCTGGAACAGCCCGAGTGGCTGCCCGACGGCGCGGACGGCGCCGCCCTGCCGGAGACCCGTGCGCTGCTCCGCCTCCAGGACGAACTGAAGCCCTTCCTCCAGTGCTCGCTGCACGGCGTCGACGTCGGCGGCGCCTTCGTGGAACTCACCCGCGACCTGCCCGGACTGTGCCGGCGCGTCGCCCACGCCGCCGCCCGCCTCGGCATCCCCCTCGAGCTCGGCCCGTACGACGCCCTGTACTGGCCGCGCCTCGGACCGGCCGTCCACCGGATCCCGCCGCCCCGCCCGCGCGAGCCCGCCGCGGCCGTCACCGAGGCGGCCGTCGACTCCACCTGGCACCACCCTCAGCGGCACGGCACGCTCACCGCCGTCGTCGAAGCGCCCATGTGGGGCGTCGCCGCCGTGGCGGACGGCTCCCCGCCCGCCGACCCGGACGCGGCGCTGCGCACCGTCAGCCGCGACCTGCGCCACGACGCACGGGCGCTGGCGCGCATCCTCGCGCGCGTGCGGCCCCACCTCGACGGCGTGCCCGGCGCGGCCCGTCTGCTCGCCCCGGTCGAGGACCATCTGCTGGTCTGCCCCGGCCTCGCGGACGCCTGGGACCCGGACACCGCCGACCCGCTCCGTCAGCTGCCGCCGCTGAGCACCGCCCATCTGACGGCCCTGCGGATCGCCGGCGGCCGGATCGCCGTCCGCACCGCCGGCCTGCTCCACCAGCTGGTCACCGGCGCGGGACGCGACCCGGCCGGCGTGCTGCCGGAACTGGACGCGCTCATCGACGCGTGGTGCGCCGGCTTCCGGGACGACTGCGGGGCGCGCTGGATCCCGGTGGCGCGTCAGGCCGAGTTCCAGGCACGGGTCGTCCTCGCCGCGTTCCGTCTGGCCGGTGTCCGTTCGGGTGAGTCGCACTGGGGTACCCGGCCCGCCGTGCCGATGCACCGGGAATGAAGCACTTCCTCAGCGATCTCCGGCCGACCGGTGCGGCACGGCGCGTCCTGCCGGCCGCGGCCGCCCTCCTCCTCGCCGTCGGCGCCGCCCCGGCGGCCCTGGCCGCCTCCCACGACGCCCTCCCCGGCAACTGGCTCCAGCTCACCGTCACCCGCGGCGACGCCCGCTCCAGCGACACGCGCGGCACCCTGCTGCTGTGCGACCCGCCGCAGGGCCACTCGCGGGCCGCGGAGGCCTGCGACGCCCTGGCCCGGTCCGGCGGCGACGTCGAGGCCGTCCCGCGCGACGGCAGCCGCGTCTGTCCGCTCGTCTACGCCCCGGTGACGGTCCGCGCCCAGGGACGCTGGAACGGCCGCCCGGTCGACTTCAGCCACACCTACAGCAACGACTGCGAGAAGGAGGCGCTGACGGGCCCGGTCTTCGCCCTCGACGACGAACAGGTCCCCGAGGTCTGAGCATCGGTCCGGCCGGCCCCGGGAGCCCGCGCTCCCGGGGC
>NZ_JBEPBI010000187.1:0-15436 GCF_040299045.1 Streptomyces sp. NPDC001027 | reverse complement strand
CGCGGGATGGGGCGGGCCGAGCGGACCAGGCGGGCTCAGGAGGTCGTCGAGCTGGTGGGGCTGGCCGGTTATGAGCGGTCCTATCCCGATCAGCTCTCCGGCGGGATGCAGCAGCGCGTCGGGCTGGCGCGGGCGTTGGCGGGCGATCCGGACGTGCTGTTCTTCGACGAGCCGTTCTCGGCGCTGGATCCGTTGATCCGGCGTGACATGCAGAACGAGGTCATCCGGCTGCATCGCGAGGTCGGCAAGACGATGGTGTTCATCACCCATGACCTGTCGGAGGCGCTGAAGCTGGGCGACCGGATCCTGATCATGCGCGACGGCAAGACGGTGCAGTGCGGCACGGGCGACGAACTCGTCGGCGCCCCCGCCGACGACTATGTGCGTGAGTTCGTCAAGGACGTGCCGCGTGCGGACGTGCTGACGCTGCGGTGGATCATGCGTCCGCCGGCCGACGGCGACGCCCTGGACGGTCCTGAGCTGGGTCCGGACGTGGTGGTGAAGGAGGCCACCCGGGCGGTGCTCGCCGCGGACAGGCCGGTGAAGGTGGTCGAGGACGGCAGGCTGCTGGGCATGGTCGGCGACGAGGAGATCCTCGCGGTGGTCGCCGGGCGGGAAGGCGGCGCCCGATGACCGTCGCCGTGGAGAAGACCGAGCCGCCGGGCAACCCGGAGGAGACCCGGCCCGCCCAGGGGCCCGCCCCGGCAGCCCAGCCCCGCCGGATCAGCCGCATTGCGGTGATCGCCGTGATCCTGGTCGTGTGGCTGGTGTTGTTCGCGGTGTTGCGGGGTCGGCAGACGCTGACTTTGGCGGCTGCGGACCTGACGGGTCTGCATCGGTGGTTCAACGAGGTCAACGACTCGATCGGAGCGAACCGCAACTCCAATCCGTTGTTCCTGTATTTCTTCAACGAGATCCGTCTGGTCGTCGACGGTCTGGCGGCGTTCGTGCAGGAGCTGATCTCGCAGCCGTCCGCGGGGCGGCCGCTGCCGCAGGTCGGCTGGCTGGGCGTGGTCGGCGTCGCGGGGTATGTCTCGTGGGCTTTCGGCAACTGGCGGGCGGCGTCGCTGGCGGTGTCGGGGTTCGTCTTCCTGGGCTTGCAGGGGCTGTGGCAGGAGAGCATGGACACGCTGGCGCTGACCGTCTCCGCGGTTGTGGTGGCGCTGTTGTTCGGGATTCCGCTGGGGGTGTGGGTGGGGCTGTCCGACCGGGTCAGCCGGATCGCGACGCCGTTGCTGGACTTCATGCAGACGATGCCGACGTTCGTCTATCTCGCCCCGCTCACCTTGTTCTTCCTGATCGGCGGGGCGTCCGCGACGATCGCGACGGTGGTCTACGCGGCGCCGCCGGCGATCCGGATCACCGCGCACGCGATCCGCACGGTGCCGCAGACGACGGTGGAGGCGGCCGACTCGCTGGGGGCGACGCGGCGGCAGGCGCTGGTGAAGGTGTTGTTGCCGATGTCGAAGCGGACGGTGGTGATGGGCGTCAACCAGACCATCATGGCGGCTCTGGCCATGGTGACCATCGCCGCTCTGATCGACGCGCCGGGGCTGGGCAAGACGGTGGTGCAGGCGCTGCAGTCGCTCGACGTGGGCACGGCCTTCAACGCGGGCCTGTCGATCGTGGTCCTGGCGATCGTCCTGGACCGGGTCACCACCGCGGCCGGCGCCCGGGAGGAGGACGCCCGGCGCTCCGGCGACCGCCTCCTGGTGTGGCGGCGTCCGCTGCTGGGGGCGGGCGCGGTCCTGGCGGCGGTCCTGGTCTACCTGTCCCACACCTATCTGTGGGCGGCCGAGTTCCCCGGCGAGGGCGGTCTGGGGCGCTGGATCGCGAGCGCGGCGGACGCTGCGACGACGTGGGTGCAGGACCGTCTGTCCGGCCTGACCAACACGGTCCGCGACGTCGTCACCGACGCGCTGCTCAACCCGTTCCAGACGCTGCTGACCGACTCCCCGTGGTGGCTGGTGGGGGCGGTGCTGGTCGCGCTCGCAGTCGTTCTGGGCGGTGTGCGGGCGGGTGTCACCACCGCGGTGTGCGTGGGGCTGCTGGTGGCGACGGGGATGTGGTCGGACGCCATGACGACGCTGGCGTCGACCGTGGTGGCGACCGTGCTGGTGATGGGGCTGGGCGTGGTGTTCGGGGTGTGGATGGGCCGCAACCGGCTGGTGGACCGCATCGTGCGGCCGAGTCTGGACGCGGCGCAGGTCATGCCGCCGTTCGTGTATCTGGTGCCGTTCCTGGCGCTGTTCGGCGCGACGCGTTTCACGGCGATCGTCGCGGCGGTCGTCTACGCGGCCCCGGTCGCGATGAAGATCATCGCGGACGGGGTGCGCACCGTGCCCGCGGCGACGGTGGAGGCGGCCGCCTCGGCCGGGTGCAGCACCTGGCAGATCATCGCCAAGGTGCAGCTGCCGATGGCGCGCGGGGCCCTGACGCTGGCCACCAACCAGGGCCTGATCTACGTGCTGTCGATGGTCGTGGTGGGCGGCCTGGTCGGCGCCGGGGCCCTCGGCTACGACGTGGTGGCCGGCTTCTCGCAGGGCCAGCTGTTCGGGAAGGGGCTCGCCGCGGGGCTGGCCATCGTCCTTCTCGGAGTCATGTTCGACCGCATCACCCAGGCCGCGGCGCGGCGCACCACCGCATGAAGGAGCAAGTGACCATGGCAAGGCAGACGACACACTGGAGAGCCGGCGCGGCGGGCCTGGCGGTCCTCGCCCTCGCTGTGACCGCCTGCGGCGGCGCGAAGGTCGGGGACGACTCCTCGCAGGCCGGCGGGACCGGCGGGACGGGAGGCGCGGGCGGGTCGGGCAAGTGCGGCACGTTCAATCTCGCGGTGAACCCGTGGGTGGGCTACGAGGCCAACGCGGCGGTCATCGCCTACGTCGCGCAGAGCGACCTGGGCTGCAAGGTCGTCAAGAAAGACCTCAAAGAGGAGATCGCCTGGCAGGGCTTCGGGACCGGCGAGGTCGACGCGGTCGTGGAGAACTGGGGCCACGACGACCTGAAGAAGAAGTACGTCGCCGGCCAGAAGACGGCCGTGGACGCCGGCGCGACCGGCAACGAAGGCCTGATCGGCTGGTACGTGCCGCCGTGGCTGGCCAAGGCCCACCCCGACATCGTCGACTACAAGAACCTCGACAAGTACGCCGCGCACTTCAAGACGTCGGAGTCGGGCGGCAAGGGCCAGCTCCTGGACGGCGACCCCTCCTACGTCACCAACGACGAGGCGCTGGTGAAGAACCTCAAACTCGACTTCAAGGTCGTGTACGCGGGCAGCGAGACCGCGCTCATCCAGGCCTACCGCAAAGCCGAGAAGAACAAGGAATGGGTGATCGGCTACTTCTACGAGCCGCAGTGGTTCATGTCCGAGGTCCCGCTGGTCAAGGTGAACCTGCCCGCCTACAAGACGGGATGCGACGCCGACGCGGAGAAGATCGCCTGCGACTACCCGGTGTACAGGCTCGACAAGATCGTCAGCAAGAAGTTCGCCGACTCCGGCAGCCCCGCCTACGACCTGGTCAAGAAGTTCACCTGGACCAACGACGACCAGAACACCGTCGCCAAGTACATCGCCGTCGACAAGATGACCCCCGAAGCCGCGGCCAAGAAGTGGGTCGACGCCAACCGCGCCAAGGCAGACGCCTGGATCAAGTGACGGCGGAGACCGGACGCGGGAATCCGGTCGGATCATGCCCGGTGGGCGGCGCGCGCGGGATGTGCGCCGCCCACCGGGCATCGCCGTGTCCTGGCCTGTTTCTCCCCGTGTTTTCCGAGGTCCCGGGACCCTTGACACCCACCTGCGCGGAAGGCACATTGAGTTGCGCAACCTGAACCGCGTTGCGTAAACAGCAACTCGATCGGCTCGGCTGATCAACAGACCGGAGGTGCGGCGATGGCGGGACCCCGAGTGGTCATCATCGGAGCGGGGGTCGTGGGCGCGGCACTCGCGGACGAGATCTCCGCGCGAGGCTGGACCGAGGTGACCGTGGTCGACCAGGGCCCGCTGCCCGCCACCGGAGGCTCCAGCTCACACGCCCCCGGCCTGGTCTTCCAGACGAACTCCTCCAAGACGATGGCCGAGCTGGCCCGGTACACCGTCGAGAAGTTCTGCTCCCTCGACGTCGACGGACAGCCCTGCTTCCTCCAGGTCGGCGGACTAGAGGTGGCCACCACCCCCGAGCGCCTGACCGAACTGCGCCGCCGGCACGGCTGGATCACCGCCTGGGGCATCGAGGCCCGCCTGCTCACCGCGGACGAATGCCTCGAGCAGCACCCGCTGGTCAACCCCGACAAGGTCCTCGGCGGCCTCCTGGTCCCCACCGACGGCCTCGCCAAGGCGGTCCTCGCCGTGGAGGCGCAGATCCGCCGGGCCACCGAGCGCGGCGTGACCTTCCTGGCCCGCCACGAGGTCCTCGACGTCCTGAAGGCCGACGGCGAGGTCACCGGCGTCCTCACCGACCAGGGCGAGATCCCGGCCGACATCGTCGTGTGCTGCGCCGGCATCTGGGGTCCGAAGATCGCCCGCATGGTCGGCATGAACCTCCCGCTGACGCCGCTGGCCCACCAGCTCGCCTGGACCGGCCCGATCCCCGCCCTCGCCGGCCAGACCGAGGAGGCGATCCGGCCGATCCTGCGCCACCAGGACGCCGACCTCTACTACCGTGACCGCTTCGACGGCATCGGCATCGGCTACTACGGCCACCGCCCGATGCCTATCACCGCCGACGAGATCCTCTCCGTGGACGAGGCCGCCGGCATGCCGTCGGTCCTGAAGTTCACCGAGGACGACTTCGCGGACGCCTGGACCGAGACCCAGGCGCTGCTTCCCTCCACCAAGGAGGCGAAGATCGAGGAGGGCATCAACGGCCTGTTCTCCTTCACCACCGACAACTTCCCGCTCCTCGGCGAGTCGCCGGACGTCAAGGGCTTCTGGGTCGCCGAGGCCGTCTGGGTCACCCACTCGGCAGGCGTGGGACGCGCCATGGCCGAATGGCTGGTCGACGGCCACTGCTCCTCGTTCGACCTGCACGAGTGCGACGTCAACCGCTTCGAGCCGCACCAGCTGTCCCCGGAGTACGTCCTGGCCCGTGACTGCCAGAACTTCGTCGAGGTCTACGACATCCCTCACCCTCTCCAGCCGTCCGGGGACCCGCGCCCGATCCGCACCAGCCCCTTCCACGCCCGCCAGCAGGAGCACGGCGCCTTCTTCCTCGAGGCGAACGGCTGGGAGCGCCCGCAGTGGTACGAGGCCAACGCCGACCGCGTCGAGGGCCGCAGCATCCCCGCCCCGGGCGACTGGGCCGCCCGCTTCTGGTCGCCCATCGTCGGCGCCGAGGCCCAGGCCACCCGTGAGACCGTCGCGATGTACGACATGACAGCCCTCAAGCGCCTGGAGGTGAGCGGCCCCGGCGCCGCCGACCTCCTGGAGCGGCTGTGCACCGGCAAGGTCGCCAAGTCCGTCGGCTCGGTGACCTACACCCTCTTCCTCGACCACGACGGCGGCATCCGCAGTGACGTCACCGTCGCCCGGCTCGCCCGCGACACCTTCCAGATCGGCGCCAACGGCAACCTCGACCTGGACTGGATCACCCGCCACCTCCCGGCCGACGGCACGGTCCAGGTCCGCGACATCACCCCCGGCACCTGCTGCATCGGCCTGTGGGGCCCGCTCGCCCGCAAGGTCCTCCAGCCGCTCACCGACGCCGACTTCTCCAACGACGGCCTGAAGTACTTCCGCGCCAAGCGGGCCTACATCGGCTCGGTGCCCGTCACCGCCATGCGGCTGTCCTACGTCGGCGAACTCGGCTGGGAGATCTACACCACCGCCGACCAGGGCCAGAAGCTCTGGGACACCCTGTGGGAGGCGGCCAAGCCCCTCGGCGGAGTCATCGCCGGCCGCGGCGCCTTCAACAGCCTCCGCCTGGAGAAGGGCTACCGCTCCTTCGGCACGGACATGACCTACGAACACGACCCCTACGAGGCAGGCGTCGGCTTCGCGGTCAAGCTCGACAAGGACGACTTCGTCGGCAAGGCCGCACTCCTTCGCCGCAAGGAGAACGTCCGGCGCAAGCTGTCCTGCCTCGTCATCGACGACCCCCGGTCGGTCGTCCTGGGCAAGGAACCCGTCTTCGACGGGGACCGGCCGGTCGGCTACGTCACCAGCGCCGCATACGGCTACACCATCGGCAAGGGCATCGCCTACGCCTGGCTCCCGATCGAACTCACAGCGCCCGGGACGGAGCTGCACATCGGCTACTTCGACGAGCGCGTCGAGGCGGTCGTCACCGAGGAGCCCCTGTTCGACCCCACCATGTCCCGCCTTCGTGGCTGATCCCCAGCCACGACCGAAGAGGGAAGGAACACCGCCGGTGAACGCACAGCTGCTCGACGGCAAGGCCACCGCCGCCGACATCCGCCGCGAACTCACGGAGCGCGTGGCCAAGTTGACCGCCACCGGCGGCCGCCCGCCGGGCCTCGGCACCGTCCTGGTCGGCGAGGACCCCGGCAGCCACGCCTATGTCGCCGGCAAGCACCGCGACTGCGCCCAGGTCGGCATCGCGTCCATCCGCCGCGACCTGCCCGCCGACGCCACCCAGCAGCAGGTCGAGGACGTCATCGACGAGCTGAACGCCGACCCGGCCTGCACCGGCTACATCGTCCAGCTCCCGCTGCCCCGCCACCTCGACGCCAACGCCGTACTGGAACGCATGGACCCGGCCAAGGACGCCGACGGTCTGCACCCCGTCAACCTCGGCCGGCTCACCCTCGGCGTCGACGCCCCGCTGCCCTGCACCCCGCGCGGCATCGTCGAACTCCTGCGCCGCCACGGGGTACCCCTCGCAGGCGCCCGGGTCTGCGTGGTCGGCCGGGGCATCACGGTCGGCCGCCCCATCGGCCTGCTGCTCACCCGCCGCTCCGAGAACGCCACCGTGACCCTGTGCCACACCGGCACCAAGGGTCTGGCCTGGCACACCCGCGAGGCCGACATCGTCATCGCGGCGGCCGGTTCACCCGGACTGATCACCAAGGACATGCTGCGCACCGGCGCGGCCGTCCTGGACGTCGGCATCACCCGCACCGACCAGGGTCTGGTCGGCGACATCCACCCGGACGCCGCCCAGGTCGCCGGCTGGATCGCGCCGATGCCCGGCGGAGTGGGCCCCATGACCCGCGCGATGTTGCTGGCCAACGTCGTCGAGGCCGCCGAGAGGAACGCCACCGCCGTATGAACGCGCACGTCCCTGCGTACCCGCAGCACCCGTACCCCTCGCACGACGGAGACGTCCGATGAGCCCCCGCACCCCCGGCGCAGACCTCCCCGAGCACCCCGACTGGCTGTGGCGTGACCCCGAGCCGAAGAAGTCGTACGACGTAGTGATCGTCGGCGGCGGCGGCCACGGTCTGGCCACGGCCCACTATCTGGCGAAGAACCACGGCATCACCGATGTCGCGGTGCTGGAGAAGGGCTGGCTCGGCGGCGGCAACATGGCCCGCAACACCACGATCATCCGCTCCAACTACCTGTGGGACGAGAGCGCCGGCATCTACGAGCACGCCCTCAAGCTGTGGGAGGGCCTGGCGGAGGAGCTCGACTACCCGATCCTCTTCTCCCAGCGCGGTGTGCTGAACCTCGCGCACAGCCTCCAGGACGTCCGCGACAGCGTGCGCCGCGTGGAGGCCAACCGCCTCAACGGCGTGGACGCCGAATGGCTCGACGCCGACGGCGTCAAGGACGTCTGCCCGATCGTCAACATCTCCCAGGACGTCCGCTATCCGGTCCTCGGCGCGACCTACCAGCCGCGCGCGGGCATCGCCAAGCACGACCACGTGGCCTGGGGCCTGGCCCGCTCCGCCGACGCCGCCGGCATCGACATCATCCAGAACTGCGAGGTCACCGGCCTCGACGTGGTCGACAACAGGGTCGTCGGCGTTCGCACGACACGGGGCCGCATCGCGGCCGGCAAGGTCGCGCTCTGCTCGGCGGGCCACACCTCGGTGCTCGCCGCCATGGCCGGCATCCAGCTCCCCGTGCAGTCCCACCCGTTGCAGGCCCTGGTCTCCGAACTCCTCGAGCCGGTGCACCCCACGGTCGTGATGTCCAACGCGGTCCACGTGTACGTCAGCCAGGCGCACAAGGGCGAGCTGGTGATGGGCGCGGGCATCGACGCGTACAACTCGTACACCCAGCGCGGCGCGTTCCACATCATCGAGGAGCAGATGGCCGCGGCCCTGGAGCTCTTCCCGGTCTTCGCCCGCGCCCACGTGCTGCGCACCTGGGGCGGCATCGTCGACGTCAGCCCCGACGCCTCGCCGATCGTCGGGCTCAGCCCCGTCGACAACCTCTATCTCAACTGCGGCTGGGGAACGGGCGGTTTCAAGGCCACCCCGGGCGTCGGCTGGGTCTACGCCCACACCATCGCCCACGACACCCCGCACGCCCTCAACGCCCCCTTCTCGCTCGACCGTTTCACCACCGGCGCGCTCGTCGACGAGCACGGCGCGGCCGCGGTGGCCCACTAGGGAGCCCAACCATGCTGCTCATCACCTGCCCGTGGTGCGGGCCCCGCGACGAGGCCGAGTTCCGCTACGGCGGCCAGGCCCACGTGGCCTATCCCGAGACCCCCTCGGCCCTCACCGACGAGGAGTGGGCCCGCTACCTCTTCTTCCGCGACAACACCAAGGGCCCCTTCGCCGAGCGCTGGAGTCACGCGGCGGGCTGTCGCCGCTGGTTCAACGCGGTCCGCGACACCTCGACGAACGAGATCCTGTCGGTGTACCGCTCGGGCGAGGAACGCCCGGAGACTCCTGAGCCGAGGCCGGCGATCTCGGCTGCGCCTCTCGACGCCGGTCAGCATCTCTCAGCCCGTCCGGCGTTTGAGGACGAGGCCGTTGAGGCCGAAGGGGGGTCTGGGGGCGCAGCCCCCAGGGATGGGACGGGTAGGGGCGGCGGGGGCGAGACAACCCAGCCCTTCCGTCACCCCACCCGAGGCCGCGTCGACCGCGACACCCTCCTGACCTTCACCTTCGACGGCGTCGAGTACCAGGGCCACCGGGGCGACACCCTCGCCTCCGCCCTCCTCGCCAACGGCGTCGTCCAGGCGGGCACCAGCATCAAGCTCGGCCGCCCCCGGGGCATCTTCTCCGCCGGCGTCGAAGAGCCCAACGCGGTCATCCAGATCGAGGAGCCCTTCCCCGAGCCGATGCTCCCCGCGACCACCGTCGAGCTGTACGACGGCCTGGTCGCCACCAGCCTCCCCGGACAGGGCCGCCTCGCCACCGAACCCGACCCGGCCCGCTACGACGCCGTGCACGCACACTGCGACCTGCTGGTCGTCGGCGCGGGACCGGCCGGCCTCGCGGCAGCCGCCGCGGCCGCGAACAGCGGAGCCCGTGTCATCCTCGCCGACGACCAGCCGGAACTCGGCGGCAGCCTCCTCGGCGCCGCCGAGCACCTCGACTGGGTCGGCGAGACCGCCGGACTGCTCGACGCCGCTCCCGAGGTCCGCGTGCTGCGCCGTACGACCGTCTTCGGCTACTACGACGACAACCACCTCCTCGCCGTCGAGCGCCGCACCAACCACCTCGGCGGCGCGGCCCCGGCACACGTCTCCCGGGAACGCGTCTGGCGCATCCGCGCCCGCCGCGTCGTCCTCGCCACCGGCGCCCACGAACGCTCCCTGGCCTTCGCCGACAACGACCGCCCCGGCGTGATGCTGGCGTCCTCGGCCCGCACCCACGTCAACCGCCACGGCGCCCTGCCCGGCCGCCACGCGGTCGTCTTCACCACCAACGACAGCGCCTACGCCGCCGCCCTCGACCTCGCGTCGGCGGGTCTGACGGTCACCGCGATCGTCGACACCCGCCCCGAACCGGGGGAGTGGGCCGAACGCGCCACGGCCGCCGGCATCGAGGTCCTGGCCGGGCAAGCCGTCACCGGCACGGAGGGCGTCTCCCGCCTCACCGCCGTGACCGTCGCCCCGTACGGCGAGTCCGCCGGGCAACGGGAGTTCGCCGCCGACCTGCTGCTGGTCTCCGGCGGCTGGAACCCGGCCGCGCACCTGTTCAGCCAGTCCGGCGGCAAGCTTCGCCACGACGAGACGCTGGGCTCCTTCGTGCCCGACACCGGCCGTCAGGCCGTCGAGGTCGTGGGCAGCGCGAGCGGTCTCCTCGACACCGCCGGCGTCCTCGCCCAGGGCGCCGCCGCCGGCGCCCGCGCCATCGAGGCCGAGGGGTACACGCCGGAGGCGCCGCGCCTCCCCGCCGTCGCGGCGCAGCCACGGCCGACGCCGGCGATGCACGTGTACGTCGTCCCGGGCGAGTCGGACGCTCCCCGGTTCGTCGACCTCCAGCGTGACGTCACGGTGGCCGACCTGGCCCGCGCGACCGGCGCCGGCCTGCGCTCGGTGGAGCACACCAAGCGGTACACCACGGCCGGCACCGCCAACGACCAGGGCAAGACCTCCGGCGTGCTGGCCAGCGGGGTCGTCGCCGAACTGCTCGGCGTGGACGTGTCGGCGCTCGGCACGACCACGTTCCGCCCGCCGTACACGCCGGTCTCCTTCGCCGCGCTCGCGGGCCGCGACCGGGGCGTGCTGAGCGACCCGGTCCGCACGACCGCCCTCCACGAGTGGCACGTCGGGCACGGCGCGCTGTTCGAGAACGTCGGCCAGTGGAAGCGCCCCTGGTACTACCCCCAGGACGGCGAGGACATGGAGACCGCCGTGCTGCGCGAATGCGCCGCCGCCCGGGAGAGCGTGGGCTTCATGGACGCCTCCACCCTCGGCAAGATCGACGTCCAGGGCCCGGACGCCGGCGTCTTCCTCGACCTGCTCTACACCAACATGATGAGCACCCTGAAGGTCGGCATGATCCGCTACGGCGTCATGTGCCGCCCCGACGGCATGGTCTTCGACGACGGCACGGTCATCCGGGTCGACCGGGACCGCTACCTGGTCACCACGACGACCGGCAACGCCGCCACCGTCCTGGACTGGATGGAGGAGTGGCTCCAGACCGAGTGGCCCGAACTCAGGGTCCACTGCACCTCCGTGACCGAACAGTGGGCCACGGTCGCCCTGGTCGGCCCGAAGTCCCGCGAGGTGATCGGCTCCCTCGCACCCGGGCTCGCCGTCGCCAACGAGGACTTCCCCTTCATGGCCTGGCGCGAGACGACCGTCGCGGGCATCGAGGCCCGGGTCTGCCGGATCAGCTTCTCGGGCGAACTCGCCTACGAGATCAACGTGTCGCCGTGGGAGGCGCTCACGCTCTGGGAGGCGCTGTACGAGGCCGGCGCCCCGTACGGCATCACCCCGTACGGCACCGAGACCATGCACGTCCTGCGCGCCGAGAAGGGCTACCCGATCATCGGGCAGGACACCGACGGCACGGTCACCCCGCAGGACCTCGGCATGAGCTGGGCGGTCTCCAAGAAGAAGCCCGACTTCATCGGCAAGCGCTCGTTCGCCCGCGCGGACACGATGCGCCCGGACCGCAAGCACCTCGTCGGCCTGCTCCCCGAGGATCCGGCCGACTTCCTCCCCGAGGGCACGCACCTGGTCGCCGACGGCGTGCTGCCGGCGCCGCCCGTGCCGATGCTCGGCCATGTCACCTCCAGCTACCGCAGCGCCGCCCTCGGCCGCACCTTCGCGCTCGCCCTGGTCAAGGGCGGCCGGGACCGCGTCGGCGAGCGGCTGTACGCCCCGGTGGGGGACCGGCTGGTGCCGGTGACCGTGGCAAGTCCCGTCCTCTTCGACCCCGAGGGAGCCCGCCGCGATGGCTGACACCGCCCTGACCTCCCCGCCCCGCAGCCCGCTGGCCCGGGCCGTCGACCGGCTGGCCGCCGCCACCCGCGCGTCCGGGGGCACGATCCGGTTGGCCGAACTCCCCTTCCTCACTCAGCTCGACGTGCGTCTCGACGCCAAGGGGGCGGCGGCCGACGCCGTCGGTCTCGCACTGGGCGTGCCCCTGCCCCTGGAGCCCGACACCGTCGTCCGCGCGGGGGAGCTGACAGTGCTCTGGCTCGGGCCCGACGAATGGCTGCTCGTCGCGCCGCCGGGCGGCGCGCGCGAACTGGAGAGCCGGATCCGGGAGGCCGCGAGGGAGGAGCCGGTCTCGGTCACCGACGTCTCCGCGCAGCGCACCACGCTCCTCGTCGCCGGCGCGGGCGCCCGTGACCTGCTGGCCCACGGCTGCTCGCTGGACCTGCATCCGAGGGCCTTCGGCTCCGGCCGCTGCGCCCAGACCACCCTGGGCCGCACCCAGGTCGTCCTGGTGGCGCGCGAGGAGCCCAGCGCCGGTTTCTGGGTCCTGGTCCGTTCGTCGTTCGCCGGCTATCTGGCGGACTGGCTGCTCGACGCGGCGACGGAGCACGTCTGAGTCACCCCGGCGGGGGCTGGTCCCTGTCACCCCTGTGGGAGCTCCGGTGAGGGGCTCCCACAGGGCTGTGTGCGGCAGGGAGGCGACGGACCGCGTCCTGCCCGCGCGGTCCTGTCAGCGCGTCGAAAGTCGGACCCCAGTGATCGTCACGGCCCCCGCCCTCAGCAGACCACCGCGTCCGGGAACGCCGGACCTTCATCCGCACGGACTTCCCCGGCCCGGCCGCACGCTGGTCATGGGCGTCGTGAACGTCACGCCGGACTCGTTCTCCGACGGCGGGCTGTCGTTCGCCGGGCACGACGCCGTGGCGCACGGACTGGCCCTGCTGGAGCAGGGCGCGGACATCGTGGACGTGGGCGGTGAGTCGACCCGTCCCGGCGCGCTGCGCCCGCCGGTCGAGGACGAGCTGCGACGGGTGCTGCCCGTCGTCCGGGACCTCGCGGCGGAGGGCGCGGTCGTCAGCGTCGACACCATGCGGGCCGAGGTCGCCGCCCGCGCCCTGGATGCGGGAGCACGGCTGGTCAACGACGTGTCGGGGGGTCTCGCCGATCCCGGGATGCTGCCCCTGATGGCGCGGGCGGGGGCACCGTACGTGCTGATGCACTGGCGCGGCCACTCCGCCGGGATGCAGGCGAACGCCGTCTACGGCGACGTGGTCGAGGAGGTGCTCGGAGAGGTGCGGCTGCGGATCGACGCCGCCCTGGAGGCGGGCGTCCCGCCCGGATCGCTGATCGTCGATCCCGGGCTGGGCTTCGCCAAGGAGCCCGCGCACAACTGGGAGCTGCTGGGCCGTCTCGGGGAGGTCCGGGCGCTGGGCCGTCCCGTCCTGCTGGGCGCGTCCCGCAAGGCGTTCCTGGGGCGCCTGCTGGCCGACCGCAGCACGGGCGAGCCGCGCCCGGCGCGGGAGCGTGACGCCGCGACCGCCGCCGTGTCCGTGCTCGCCGCCGCGCAGGGCGTCTGGTGCCTGCGGGTGCACGACGTCGCCTCGACGCTGGACGCGGTACGGGTGACGGCACGTTGGGGCGCGGAGACGACGGCGGCGACGCGGGAGCCGCTGGGCTGACGGCCCGTCGGGGAGGTCAGCCCAGCCAGCCCATTCTGCGGCTGATCTCCTCGGCGCCCCGTGTCAGCACGGGCGCGAGCTCGCTCATGCGTTCCTCGGTGAAGCGGTAGGACGGTCCGGAGGCGCTGAGCGCGGCGATGACCTCGCCCTCGCGGGAGCGGATCGGGGCAGCCATCGCGTGCAGTCCGATCTCCAGCTCCTCCAGCGTCACCGCGTACCCGCGCTCGCGTGCCTCGGCGAGGTCCTTCTCCAGCTTGGTGCGGGCGGTCAGGGTGTGGGGCGTCAGCTTGCGCAGCCCGGACGCCTCCAGCACCTCGGCGCGACGCCCGTCCGACAGATGGGCCAGCAGGATCTTGCCGCTGGACGTGGCGTGCACGGGCGTGAGCTGACCGACCCAGTTGTGGGTGCCGACCGCGCCGGGCCCGCGCACCTGGTGGAGGTTGACGGCGTAGTGCTCCTGCAGCACCGCGATGTTGACGGTCTCGCCGATCTCCTCGCTGAGCCGTTCGCAGATCTGCCGGCCCTGCTGGGTGATGTCGAGTCTGCCCGTGACGGCGCCGGCGAGCCGGACGATGCCGAAGCCGAGCCGGTACTTGCCCCGCTCGGCGGTCTGCTCGACCAGTCCGCGTGCCTCCAGCGCCCCGAGGAGCCGGAAGGCGGTGGACTTGTGGACGTCGATCTCGGCGGCGACCTCGCTGACACCGGCCTCGCCGCGCCGGGCGAGGATCTCCAGGACGCTGACGGCGCGGTCGACGGACTGCACGCCGTTCACCGCGGTCCCGGCTGTTGCGCTCTCTGCCGCGTGGTTGCTCATAGTGCAACTATACGCAGTCGCATCCGAAGATCCGAGGTGTTCGGGGTGCGGGGCGGCCCTGGCCGGAACCGATCGCCCGCATGGTCGCACGCCCGCTCCCGTCCGGGGAAGAGGTCGGAGTCGAAGGGGGCGGGCAAGTCGGTGCGGTCGGCCTCTTGACAGTGGGTGTCCCCGACGGGACAGTTTGCTCATCGTTGCTCATGGCGAAGATGGTTGCACCATATGGAACACGCGGCGGTTGCTCGGCCACGGTCTCCGTCCCGGCGCCGACGAAGGCGCTCGTTCCCTTCACGCCGCTCACGCCCTTCACGCCCCTGACTCCCCTCCCTCGCCGACAGCTCCGGGTAGCGATCGGCGCCCTCCCGCCACCCAGCACATCCGGCCGAAGCGTGGATTCGGCCGTCCCTCGACGAGGAGATCGACCGTGACACACGAGGTACGCGCCGTCGTCGCCCGCACGAAGGGCGCCCCGGTCTCGGTGGAGACCGTCCTGGTGCCGGACCCCGGCCCCGGTGAGGCGCTGGTGCGGGTGCAGGCCTGCGGCGTCTGCCACACCGACCTGCACTACCGGGAGGGCGGGATCAGCGACGCGTTTCCCTTCCTGCTCGGCCACGAGGCCGCGGGCGTGGTGGAGTCGGTCGGCGAGGGGGTCGCCGACGTCGCCCCAGGCGACTTCGTCATCCTCAACTGGCGCGCCGTCTGCGGCGCCTGCCGGGCCTGTCGCAGAGGCAGACCCTGGTACTGCTTCGCCACGCACAACGCCGCACAGCCGATGACCCTGGCCGACGGCGCCCCGCTCTCCCCGGCCCTCGGCATCGGCGCCTTCGCCGAGAAGACGCTCGTCGCCGCCGGGCAGTGCACCAAGGTGGACCCGATGGCCGCGCCCGCCGCCGCCGGCCTCCTCGGCTGCGGCGTGATGGCCGGGTTCGGCGCCGCGGTCAACACCGGTGGCGTGGGACGCGGCGACTCCCTCGCGGTGATCGGCTGCGGCGGGGTGGGCATGGCCGCGATCGCGGGCGCCAAGGTGGCCGGCGCCGGCCGCATCATCGCCGTCGACGTCGACGAGCGGAAGCTGAAGTGGGCCGAGCGGTTCGGCGCCACCGACACCGTCGACTCCTCCCGGACCGACGCCGTCGAGGCGATCCGCGAGCTCACCGGCGGCTTCGGCGCCGACGTCGTCG
>NZ_JBEPBI010000186.1:0-15577 GCF_040299045.1 Streptomyces sp. NPDC001027 | reverse complement strand
GTCACGCGACGAGGCCGGCGCTCGCACGGCGGGAAGGGCGAGGTCGGCTCGGGCCGGGCAGCGGGTGCTCGTTAATTCGCGTGCGCCCTCCCACCGCACCGGCTAGCGTGCGTGTTCGACGCCTTCCGATGCGCTGTGCCCCGGTTACTTCATATCTGACGCGCAACACCAACCCGGTGCCACTACTGATCTCGGAAGGCGTCACCCTTCTTTTTCCGGAACGTCTCCCAAGGGACCTTCTGCATGCCCCATTTCAACCGTCAGCGGGCCAAGTCCGAAGCCAGGAACGAGATCCAGGCGGAAATACCGGGCCTGACCGCAGGCGGAGCGACGTCGTCGCTCTCCACCCACGGCCGATGGCTGTTCACACCGTCCGCCATCACGCGAAACCCGCGGCACCCGGCCGCCTTCCGGTCCCACCACGTCACCCACCAGGGCGGCGCCGGCTACGCCCGCACCCCGAAGGCGGAACTCTTCCTCCTGGCCATGGCCAACATGGCCGGCCACCAGAGCTTCTACGAGGACGCCGTCGCCCGCGACCAGCGCTACGAGCAGCTCGTGCGCACCCTCGCCGTCAGCGACCCCGAATGGACCCTCGGTCTGCTGGGCTGGCTGCGCTCCGAGGCCCACATGCGCACCGCCTCCCTCGTGGGCGCCGCCGAGTTCGTGCGGGCCAGGCTGGACGCGGGGGCCGTCGGTCACTCACGGCAGGCCGTGGCCGCCGTACTCCAACGCGCCGACGAGCCTGGCGAGTTGCTGGCCTACTGGACCTCCCGGCACGGGCGGGCGATCCCGCAGCCGCTCAAGCGCGGGATCGCCGACGCCCTACGGCGTCTCTACACCGCACGCGCGCTCCTCAAGTACGACACCTCCTCGCGCGCCTACCGCTTCGGCGACGTCGTCGAACTCACCCACCCCACCCCGGACCCCCGACGTCCCTGGCAGGGCGAGCTGTTCAGGCACGCCATCGACCGCCGCCACCGCGCCGACCGCGCCCTGCCCCCGCCCGGGCAGACGCTGCTCGCCGCACACCGGGAGCTGATGACCGTGCCCGTCGGGGACCGGCGCGCCCTGGTGACCGGGCCGGACGGCGCTGAGCGGCTCAACGCGGCCGGGATGACCTGGGAGTCGGTGGCGGGCTGGCTGCAGGGGCCGCTCGACGCGGCGGTGTGGGAGGCCCTGGTTCCCTCTATGGGGCCGATGGCCCTGGTGCGCAATCTGCGCAACTTCGACCAGGCCGGCGTGAGCGACGAGGTCGCCGCCGCGGTGGCCTCGCGGATCTCCGACCCGGACGAGGTGCGCCGCTCGCGCCAGTTCCCGTTCCGCTACCTGGCCGCGCACCGCAACACGCCCTCAGGCCGCTGGGAGGAGCCTCTGGAGGCGGCACTCGGGCATTCCCTCGCCAACGTTCCCGAACTGGCGGGCCGCACGCTGGTGCTGGTGGACCGGTCGGGCTCGATGTTCGACCTGCCCAGCGAGCACACCCAGCTCAACCGGGCCGATACGGCCGCGGTGTTCGGTACGGCGGTGGCGCTGCGGGCCGAGCAGGCCGACCTGGTGGAGTTCGGGACCGGCAGCCGTCGTATCGCCCTCACCCCGGGTGAGTCCGTGCTGCGCGTCCTGGACCGCTTCCACGACCTCGGCGGCACCGACACGGGCGCGGCGATCAGGCGGAACTACGACCGTCACGACCGGGTGGTCGTGGTGACCGACGAACAGACCGGGACGAGTCAGTGGGCCGACCCGCTGCGGGCGATCCCCTTCCACGTCCCCGTCTACACCTGGAACCTGGCGGGCTACGCCCCGGCCCATGCCCCGTCCGGCCCGCACCGCCACACCTTCGGCGGTCTGAGCGACGCCGCGTTCCGGCTGATCCCGCTCCTCGAGGCCCGCCGGGACGCACAGTGGCCGTGGGAGAGCGGCGCTTGCGAGCCCGATCCCACGTGACGCGGCCGGTGACCTGGTCGACCGGCCGTCGGACAGCGGTCGTCCAGGCACGGCGCCCGCACCCGACGGCAAAGGACCGGCGCCGACCCCGGAGAGGGGCCGGCGCCGACGGACGGTGGGTCACTTCCGCGCGTTCGGGTTCGAAGTCGTGGTGCAGGTCGTGCCGTTGAGGGCGTAGGAGCTCGGCGGAGCGGTGTCGCCGGTGTGGGTCGCCTGGTATCACCCGGAGACCAGACGGTACGGGCTGTTGCGGTCGTAGCCGTCCGGGGGGTGAGCAGCGCCGCCATGACGGCTCCCCACATCCGCACGCCCGCCCGCGGCCTCCACGGGGGCCTCTCCCCCGTCCCTTCCTGCGCCTTCGTCGCCATACGACTCCCCTTTCCTCTGTCGGATCCTCGCCGTGCACGGACAGGGGCCGGGTCACCGCGGTGCGGTCGCGGCGGCGCCGGAGGCGAACCGCCACCAGTCCATGTTGAGCAGATAGCCGCTGCCGCCGGTGAACCGGAGACAGAGATCCTGGGCGCCGGTGGCTCCGCCGACCGGGCAGGTCACCGTCGTCCACTTCTGCCAGCCGACCGGTGCCCGGCACGGCGCACCGGCCGACGACCGTGCCGTTGGCGGAGCCGAGGCGCAGTTCGACGGTTCCGCCGCTGTTGCCCGACGCGACGCGTGCGGTGAACGAGGACGCGCCCGCCCCGAAGCCCACTCCCTTGACCTTGATGTAGTCGCCGTTGTCGATCCAGCCGACGTTCATTCCGCCTTCGGCGGCCGGCTCGGTCTCGATCCCGGCCCCCAGGCGATCGTCTCGGCTTCCTGGCGGACGTACGGGTCGAGCGTGCCGGCCTGGGGCGCCCCGGCGTTCCCCGGCCGGGCGACGGACGCGGCTCCCTCATGTCCGGCTCCACTTCTGGCCGGCCCGGCCGTCGCAGGTCCACAGGACCAGCGGGGCGCCGTTCGCGGTGCCGGCCCGGTCGACGTCGAGGCACAGTCCGGACAGCGCGTTGCGGACCGACCCGTCGGAGCCGACCGTCCACTTCTGGTTGCTCTGGCCGTTGCAGGGCCAGGTGACGACCCGGGTGCCGTTGGCGGTGCCCTGGTTGTAGGCGTCCAGGCACTTGTCGCCGAAGACGCGGATCTCGCCGCCGGCCCACGTGGTCCACAGTTGGTTGGCGGCCGTGTGGCAGTCCCAGAGCAGGACGGTGGCCCCGGCCGCGGTGGAGCCGTTGTCGACGTCCACGCAGCGGCCGGAGCCGCTGCCGCGCAGCCGCGAGGTGGTGGCGGCGAGCGGAGTGCCGCCGGACACCCGGTACACCGCCACGCCGTGCGCGGGGACGCTCGCCGAGATCGCTCCGGATGTGTTCGACGTGCCGCCGGTCCACAGGTCCGTCAGAGTGAAGGACCCTCCCGAGAGGCCGACCCCGGCCGCCGTGGCGCCGACCGTCGCGGCGGCGCCGCCCCGGTTGAACAGGCCCACCGCGACGGAGCCGTCGGACAGGGGCTTGGCGAACACCTCGGTGCTGCCGTCGTCGCGCACGCGGCGCCCGCCCGCGCCCAGCGGGTCCTGGTTCACCGCCAGCAGCCTGGGATTGCGCAGGATCGCGCTCACGTCGGCCGACATGGTGCGGATGTCGTTGCCGGCCATGAGCGGGGCGCTCAGCAGCGACCACAGGGCGAAGTGGGAGCGCGACTCGGTCAGCGACAGGCCGGGCCGGCCGACGACCAGCATGTCGGGGTCGTTCCAGTGTCCCGGGCCCGACTGGGCCGCCAGCGGAGCGGTGACGTCGAGCACGTTGCCGACGCCCATCGGGTAGCTGTTGGCGTTCCCGTTCTGCCAGATGTCGAGCAGGTCCTCGGTCGTCCGCCACAGGTCGGCGACCTCACCCCAGTTGTAGTCGGCGCCGGTGATGGCGTGAAAGCTGTTGGGGTTGATGCTGTAGACGATGGGCCGCCCGGTGGCGCGCAGGGCGTTGCGCATGAGCGTGAACCGCGCGACCTGCTCGTCACGGGTGCCGCTGGAGGAGCACCAGTCGTACTTGAGGTAGTCGACGCCCCACGAGGCGAACACGGCGGCGTCCTGGGCCTCGTGCCCCCTGCTGCCCGTGGACCCCGGATAGGCGCCGCTGGTCTGGGCGCAGGTGCGGTCGCCGGGCACCTGGTAGATGCCGAACTTCAGGCCCTTGCCGTGGATGTAGTCCCCGAGCGCCTTCATCCCGCTCGGGAACTTGGTCGGACTGGCCCTCAGGTTGCTGGCCGCGTCGCGCTGCGGGTCGAACCAGCAGTCGTCGACCACCACGTACCGGTAGCCGGCGTCCCGCATGCCCGAGGACGCCATCGCGTCGGCGGCCTGGCGGACCTGCGCCTCGGTGATCCCGCACCCGAAGCTGTTCCAGCTGTTCCAGCCCAGGGGCGGGGTGAGTGCGGGGCTGCCGGGGGCGGCCGAGGCGGTGGAGTGCGCGGAAGCCGTCACGGAAGCGGTGACCGCCAACGCGGCCGCCGCGAGGAGGCGGAGGAGGCGTCCGCCTGATCGTCTGGGCACCGAGGGATCCTTTCCCGGCAGGCGTCACGACGTGTGACGCGCGGCTGTGTGAATGTCAGGGCGAACGTCAGGTTCATGACATATGAGACAGCGAGGCGAACGATTCGAAAGTTCGCATGCCGTTCGGAAAATGTGGGCCCCACGGATACTAGGGAGGCGGGCAGACATGTCAACACCTCCCGCCGCATCAACACGTTATCCGGCCGCATCATGGGGAGGAAAGCGAAATAACGCCACTTTCCGGCCATAAGGCCTCCGACTACATGGGATGGATGTCTTCGAATGTTTCGAAGTTCTGAACGATTCATGCGCGAAGGATTGACGGCGCCCGGGGGCTTCCTATCATCCTGAATGCTCGCCGCGTCGATCCTCGTTCGGCATTCCGAACAATCGGCAGCCGCCCCACACGCTCCAGCACGGCACCTCCGGACACGCCAGCCGCCCACGGCTGGGCCACAGAGGGAGTACGCCACCGATGCATATGTCATGCACTCGTCATGCCTGGTCCCGCCGCCGCGCACTGACGGCCGCCGCCGGACTGACCGCCGGCGCCCTGCTGCCTCCGGTGGGGATCCTCGGCGCCGCCCCCGCCCGAGGGGCGGGCCTCACGACCGCGGCCGCCTTCACGAACCCGGTGATCTGGCAGGACTTCGCGGACATCGACGTCATCCGCGTCGGTGACGCCTTCTACGCCTCGGCCTCGACCATGCACTACTCGCCGGGTGCACCCGTGCTGCGCTCGTACGACCTGGTGGACTGGGAGATCGCCGGCCACTCGGTGCCCGTGCTCGACTTCGGCCCCAAGTACGACCTCAACGGCGGCCGCGGCTATGTCAGAGGGATCTGGGCGTCGTCCCTGGCCTACCGGCCGAGCAACAGGACCTTCTACTGGCTCGGTCAGATCGACTTCGCGCGCACATACGTCTACACCGCCACCGCCGCCGAGGGTCCGTGGAACCGGCTGACGACGATCAACACCCCGTACTACGACGCGGGGTTGCTCGTCGACACTGACGACACCCTGTACGTGGCCTACGGGAACTCCACCGTCAACGTGGCGCAGCTGTCCGCGGACGGCCGCACCCAGATCCGTACGCAGCAGGTGTTCACCACGCCGTCGAGCGTCGGCACCCTGGAGGGCTCCCGCTTCTACAAGATCAACGGGCAGTACTACATCTTCCTGACCCGCCCCGCGAACGGCCAGTACATCCTCAGGTCGTCGAGCGGCCCCTTCGGCCCCTACACGATGCGGCAGGTCCTGCTCGACCTGCGCGGACCCATCGCCGGAGGCGGCGTCCCGCACCAGGGCGGGCTGGTGCAGACGAGCGGCGGCGCCTGGTACTACCTGGCCTTCGTCGACGCCTACCCCGGCGGCCGGATGCCCGCCCTGGCGCCGGTCGTCTGGACCGCGGACGGCTGGCCGGTGGTCCAGCTCGTCAACGGCGCGTGGGGCGCCTCGTATCCCCGCCCGGACGTGCCCCCGCCGCCCCGTCAGGTCACCCCGATGACCGGCGTGGACGCCTTCGACGGCACGAACCTCAAGCCGAGGTGGGAGTGGAACCACAATCCGGACAACTCCAAATGGTCGGTGAACGGCGGCCTGACCCTGCGGACGGCCACCGTCACCGGCGACCTGTACGCGGCCCGCAACACGCTCACCCACCGCATCCAGGGCCCCACCTCCACCGCGACGGCCGAGATCGACTTCTCGGCGATGCGCGACGGCGACCGGGCCGGACTGGCCCTGCTGCGCGACTCCTCCGCGTGGATCGGCCTCAAGCGCGACGGCGGCGTGACACGGCTCGCGATGGTCAACGGGCTCACCATGGACGGCAACTGGAACACCACCGGCACCGGCGTCGAGGTCGCGAGCGCGCGCGTGTCCGGCAGCCGGGTCCGGCTGCGCGCGACGGCGGACGTCCGGCCCGGCGCCGCACGCTCCGCGACCTTCTCCTACAGCGCCGACGGCGGCTCCTTCGTCCGCCTCGGCCCCGCCTTCTCGCTGGGCAACGACTGGCGGTTCTTCATGGGCTACCGGTTCGCGCTCTTCAACCACGCCACCCAGGCGCTCGGCGGCGCGATCCGCGTCCTGCGGTTCGAGCTGTCCACGCCCTGACGGGCTCCCACCGACCGCACCACCCAACCCCCCGCCAACCGTACGAGGAGACGCATGAACCCGCTCAAACGGCTCGGCCGCCGCCGAGCCACGGTGTCATCCCTGCTGGCCGTGACCGCTCTGGTCACGCCGGTGGCCGCGACCGCCGCCGCCCCGCCCGACGCCGTCCGGGCCTCCACGCTCGGCGCTCAAGCGGCCCAGTCGGGACGGTACTTCGGCGCCGCGGTGGCCGCCGGACGGCTCGGCGACGGCGCGTACACCTCGATCCTGGACCGAGAGTTCAACCAGGTCACACCCGAGAACGAGATGAAGTGGGACACCGTCGAGCGGTCCCGCGGCTCGTTCAACTTCGGCCCCGGCGACCAGATCGCCAACCGCGCGGCCTCGAAGGGCCAGCGTCTGCGCGGCCACACGCTGGTCTGGCACAGCCAACTGCCCGACTGGGTCAACTCCATCCGGGACGCCAACACGCTGCGCAGCGTGATGAACAACCACATCACCACCGTCGCCAACCACTACAAGGGCCGCGTCTACGCCTGGGACGTGGTCAACGAGGCCTTCGCCGACGACGGCAGCGGCCGGCACCGCCCCTCGGTGTTCCAGAACCTCCTGGGCGACAGCTTCATCGAGCAGGCGTTCCGCACCGCCCGGTCGGCGGACCCGGCGGCCAAGCTCTGCTACAACGACTACAGCATCGAGGACTGGAACTCCGCGAAGACGCAGGGCGTCTACCGCATGGTCCGCGACTTCAAGGCGCGCGGCGTGCCCATCGACTGCGTCGGCCTCCAGTCCCACTTCGGCGCCGGCGGGCCTCCCGGCGCCTTCCAGACGACGCTGTCGAACTTCGCCGCGCTCGGCGTGGACGTGCAGATCACCGAACTGGACATCGCGCAGGCGCCGGCAGGCGCCTACGCCAACACGGTGCGCGCCTGTCTGAACGTGGCGCGCTGCAAGGGCATCACCGTCTGGGGCATCCGCGACAGCGACTCCTGGCGCTCCGGCGAGAACCCGCTGCTGTTCGACCGCAGCGGCAACAAGAAGGCCGCCTACCGGTCGGCGCTGAGCGCGATGGGCGGCACGCCCGCCGCCCGCACGGCGAGCGCGCCCCGGTCCGCCGCCGCCCTGCCCTCCAGCTTCTCGTGGAGCTCCAGCGGCCCCCTGATCGCGCCGAAACCGGACTCGACCCACAACATCGCGGGCATCAAGGACCCGACGGTCGTCTACTACAACGGCAAGTACCACGTGTTCGCGAGCACCGCGCGGGCCGCCGGGTACAACCTCGTGTACCTGAGCTTCTCCGACTGGTCGCAGGCCGGTTCGGCCACCCACCACTACCTGGACCGCACGGCCATCGGCGCCGGGTACCGGGCCGCGCCGCAGGTCTTCTACAACACGCAGCAGCGCCTGTGGTACCTCGTCTACCAGACCGGCAACGCGTCGTACTCCACCAACCCCGACATCAACAACCCCAACGGGTGGAGCGCGCCGCGCAACTTCTACGCGTCGATGCCGGACATCATCAGGCGCAACATCGGCAACGGCTTCTGGGTCGACATGTGGGTGATCTGCGACAACGCCAACTGCTACCTGTTCTCGTCCGACGACAACGGGCACCTGTACCGCTCGCAGACGACCGTCGGCCAGTTCCCGAACGGGTTCACCAACACGGTCATCGCCGCGCAGGACAGCAGGAACAACCTGTTCGAGGCGAGCAACGTCTACAAGGTGCAGGGCGCCAACCAGTACCTGCTGATCGTCGAGGCGATCGGAGGGGACGGCAGGCGGTACTTCCGCTCCTGGACGTCGAACAGCCTCGCCGGCTCGTGGACGCCGCTCGCCGCGTCCGAGAACAATCCGTTCGCCCGGGCCAACAAGGTGTCCTTCCCGTCCGGCGCGTGGACCCGGGACATCAGCCACGGTGAGATGATCCGCGCCGGGTACGACCAGACGCTGACGATCCCGAGCTGCCGTCTGCAGTACCTGTACCAGGGCCTCAACCCCAACGCGAGCGGCGACTACAACAGCCTGCCGTGGCGGCTGGGCCTCCTGACCCAGACCGACTCGAGCTGCTGACCGACCGCACCCGGGGGGCGTCTCCAGCGGAGGCGCCCCTGACTCGACCCCGCCCGACGGACACTTCCCCCGACGCGGATCCGAGGGACCGTCCTGCGCCGCGGGGCCCGAGGGCGCCCCGCGGGTCACCGCGGTCACGGTGCGGCGCTCGCCCGGCCGGCCTCGCGCCGGGTGGACCGGCGAGGCAGCAGCACCGGTTGCACGAGCCGACGCCGGTTCACCCCGCGGCGGGAGTTGATGACGGAGATCAGGAGGTCGACCGCTTCGGTGCCCACGAGGTCCGGTCGCAGACCGAGGGTGGTGACGGGCGGCGCCGTGCTCGCGTACTCCGGATCCTCGCTGACGCACGCCACCAGCAGGTCCCGCGGCACCCGCAGACCGTGGCGGCGAGCGGCGGCGAGAATGTTGTGGCCGGAGTCGGAGTACACGCCGACGACGGCGTCGGGTCGCGGATCGCGGTCGAGCAGCCGGCCGACCGCCCGCTGTTCGGCCGTGAAGTAGTCGGGCAGCACGGTGTACTCCTCCACCAGGGCGGGCATGCGGTGTTCCTCGCTCCAGCACCGGTAGGCGTGCACGACCTGCTGCGGGTACGCGTCGTCGTGGACGGGCAGGGACAGTCCGATCCGCCGGGCCCCGGACTCCACCAGGTGGTCGAGCAGGAGGCGCAGGCCGCTCTCGTGGTCGGCGTCCACCCACGCGTCGCACGGGTGCGGCTGCGGCGGCCGTCCCTCGCTGACCATCGGTATGCCCCGTTCCCGCAGGATGGCGGCCACCGGGTCGTCGGCGCGCGGTTCGACGTGGATGACGCCGTCCATCGGCGTGTTGAGCCACATCCACGGTGACATCGAGCTGGGCATCGTCAGGAGCAGATAGCCGCGCTCGTGCGCAGCCGCCATGGCGCTCAGCGTCAGGGCGGCGTAGTACGGGATCTCGGTGTACGAAACGGGCAGGTCACCGTAGGTGGTCATGGTCAGGCCGAGCACGCCGGTGCTGCCGCGGGCCAGGGCACGGGCCGTGCTCGCCGGGGCGTAGCCGAGTTCGCGTGCCGTGGCCAGCACGCGCTGCCGGGTGGCCTCGGAGAGCCGTCCGGTGCCGTTGAGCGCGTTCGACACCGTGGCGGTGGACACGCCGGCCCGGGCGGCCACGGCGTCGAGGGTCGGACGCCGCCAGACGCGTGAGCTCTCCATGGGCACCCCTACCGCCGTGACCGCTCGTGGTGAAGAACTGGTCACTCGGCCCGCCGGGCGACGGCGGCCGGACGGCCGCCGGGCCGAGGGGTGATCGGATGCCGGATGTCTTCGACGGCATCCTAGGGGTGCTCCCGGAGTGCCGTCCGCCCGGCGACGCCCGGTCCGCCGGGTCGCTCACGCGACGCGGGAGCCCCACCGTCGAGGGACGGATCGAGGGACGGAACGGACGAAGGACCGGACGACGGACCGGGGACGGAACGGCTCAGTGCGTCGCGCGGCCGATGCGGGGCCACGGACGTCCGGTCATCCGCTCGATGTCGGTGTTGAACGTCTCCAGGTCGTCGATGAAGCGTTCCAGGCGCTCGGCCGTCCAGTCGCCGAGGGTCTCCATCAGTCCTGACGCCGTCCGGTCCCGCTCGGCCGTGAGGCGGCTGATCCCTTCCTCCGTGACGCGGAACTTGTGCACGGCGCTGCCGCTGGGGTCGACCGTGCGCTCGACGAGGCCGTTCCTGAGGAGGGCGGTCGTCTGGCGGTTGAGAGTGGAGGACGCGAGTCCGAACGCCTCGACGAGGTCGGGAATCGACATGGGGCCCTGGGCCTCCAGACGGCTGAGCAGGACATAGGCGCTGCGGTCGAGCCCGGCGTGCTTGCCGGGTCCCCGGGGGCCGGCCATGGTCATGTGCCGCATCAGGATGAGCAGCTCCCGCTCCATCCGCTGTGCCTGCTGTGCGTCCACCGGCGCCTCCTTCGCATTCCGTGACCGGAGCAAGCGCGCACGCCTGCCCATCGGACACGACTCCCTGTGTGCATCATACGCACGGGTAGCACTATGCCACGCTTGTGCATCATGCAATTCAAACGTATGGTGCTATCGGTGTGCACTATGCACACCCATCGGGCGGTGCGCCGCCTCATTCCCACCAGGAGCACGTCATGGAAACACCGACCGCCGTCGCCGAGGTGAGCGGGCGTGAGCCGGATTCGCCCGAGGCGGACCGGAAGCGGGAGATCGTCAAGCGGGCCTTCCTCTTCCTCATCCCCTTCCTCATGGTCACGATGATGTACGCGACCTACATGGGGACGATGCACTCACCGAAGACCCAGGACATGCCGGTCGCCGTGGTCGGCTCGGGCGCCGTGGCCGAGTCCGTCGTCGACGAGCTGAAGTCCGTCCAGGACGGCGCCGCCGATCCCCGGCCGGCAGCCGACCTCGGGACGGCGCTCGACCTGCTGAAGGACCGGGACGTCGCCGGTGTTCTGGTGATCCCCGCGGACGGCGGCAGCGAGGCGACCGTCTACACCGCTCAGGGAGCCGGCGCCTCGCAGGCGAGCACGGTCAAGCAGCTCCTCGCCCCGGTGGCGGCGGGCCACGACTGGACGACCAGGACGCAGGACGTCGCGCCGCTGCCCTCCGGCGACAGCGCGGGCATCGCCGTGCTGCTCGCCGCGATCGGCATGATCATGGTCGGGTACGTGCCGCTCAGCGGACTGATGACGGCCGCGCCCCATCTGCTCGCCCTGCGCAGATTCCTGCCGTTGCTGGCCGGCTGGGCGGTGGTGACCAGCACCGTGACCTGGCTGATCCTGGGGCCGATCGTCGGAGCGGTCGACGGTCACTACCCGGCGTTCGTCGGGATCGGCCTGCTGGCGACGGGGGCCGTCGGCATCGGCCAGCTGCTGTTCGCCAGGTTCCTGGGCGGACTGGCGCTGCTGCCCGGCATGCTGCTGTGGGTCGTCTTCGGCGTGCCCTCGTCGAACCTCGCCACGCCGATCCACTCGATGCCCGCCTTCTTCGGCTTCCTGCACGATGTGCTGCCGTTGCCGGCCGCTGGTGAGGCGCTTCGGTCGGTCCTCTACTTCGACGGCCGGGGAGTGGGCGATCACCTGCTGACACTCGCCGTCTGGATGGTCGCCGCCCTCGCGCTCGCCCTCCTGACGGAGCGGCGCAAAGGGGCCGCTCCGGCGAACGCCCCGGAGTCCGGCGACCCGGACGCGCCGCGGCCCGCGATGTCCGGCGGCCCGGTGCGCTCCAAGCGGCTGCGGTACTTCGCGGTGGCCGCCTTCCCGCTGGCCATCCTCACCGTCGTCGTCGGCATGATGAGCGCCTCCCTGCACCAGCCGCAGATCCGCGACATGCCCGTCGTGGTCGTCGGCGCGTCACAGGAACAGGCCGCGCAGGCGACCAAGGGTCTGCAGAAGGGCCTCGGCGACCTGGTCTCCCTGACCACCGCCACCTCCCTCGCCGAGGCGACCGACCAGATCCGCGAGCGCGACGTCGTCGGCGCGTACGTGCTGCCCACCGCCGAGGGCGGCGAGGCGAAGCTCTACACCTCCTCGGCGGCGGGAGCCGGACAGCACAACGCACTGCGGGGGATGTTCCAGCAGATCGCCCAGAGCCAGAAGACGCCGCTGGCAATGACCGACGTCCAACCGCTCGACGCCTCCGACTCCAACGGCAGCAACAGCATGTACGCGGCCATGTCGTGGATCATGTCCGGCTTCGTGATCATGGCGGCGCTGCGCGGCGGCGCACCGGAGATCAAGCGGCTGCGTCAGCTCCTGCCGATGACGGCCGGCTGGGCGGTGGGCATGGCCGTATGGCTCTGGGTGCTGTTCGACGTGCTGATCGGCGCGATCAACGGCCACGGCTGGGCGATGGTCGGCTTCGGAGCGCTGACGATCTTCAGCACCTCGATGTTCACCGCGGTGTTCACCCGCACGCTCGGCGTCGCCGGCGTCATCCCGGTGCTGGTGATCGCCCTGATGATGGGGGTCCCGGCCTCCGGCGGAGCCATCTCCCTCTACATGGTCCCCGACTTCTTCCGCGACCTGAACGACGTCCTGCCGCTGCCCGCCGCGGTCGACGTGGTCCGCGCCGCGATCTACTTCGACGGCGCCGGAATCGGGGGCCACCTGGCGACGATCGTCGGCTGGGGCGCGGTGTGCCTGCTGCTCAACGTGGGCATCGACCGGTGGCTGGCCCGCCGTGACCTCAAGGCCGGCGCGGCGGCGGACGGCGACTCGGGCGCCGGAACCGGAGGGGGGACCGGGCGAGCCGCCCTGGACCCGATCGGCGCCGACGACACCGCCGAGCCCTCCCGCCGTGGACGGAAGCGGGTGGCGCGCGCCCGCTATTGACCGGCCCCCGTGCTCCGCAGGGACGCGCCTGCGGGAGCGGGGCCGCCGCTCACCGCGCCCCGGTCGGGTCACCGCCCGGCGGGGCGCACCGCTGCGGGCGTCGGCATCCGCACCGACGCCCGCGGCGGGCCGGGTCAGACGGGGGTCGACGCGGACGGGGCGAAGGGCGCCCCGTGGCCCGGCACGATCAACGCCGGGCCGAGGGCCAGGACCTTCTCCCTGGCCGCCCGCAGCTGCTCGCGATCGGGCGCGAAGGGGTCGTCGGCGGGTCCCTCGGCGGTCCACCACAGATGGGTCAGGACCACCAGGCCCTCGGCGGCCGTGACCAGGGTGCTGACGTCCTCCGCGGTGTGGCCGGGGGTCGTCATGAGCGTGATCGACGGCGACAGCCGGTATCCGTCGGCGTCGCGGTCCTCCCAGACGTCGTCGCGGTAGATCGCCATGTGATCGTGGAAGCGGGCTTCGGGGAACAGGGCCGCGTTCAGCGTGTGGTCCGGGTGGTGGTGGCTGAAGATCACGTCGGTGACGTCCTGCGGGCTCAGCCCGTGGGGCGCGAGCGGGTCCAGGATGAGCCGACGGTCGGCGACCATGCCGGGATCGACGATCGCGACGGTCTCGCCGTCGACGAGCAGGGTGACGGTGCCGGCCACCCGCTCGTCGGCGTAGCCGGTGGTCAGGACGTGGAATGCGGCGGTCATGAAGGACTCCTCGGGGGACGGGTGCGGCGCGGGCCGCCGGACGTTGCGCTCACCGGGGAAGCAGCGCCCGGAAGCCGGTGAGCAGCGCGCGCAGACCGGTGTCGAAGGCGAGCTCGGCCCGGCGGTGGTCGGCGGGGGTGCCGTCGAGTACGGCGCTGAGGTGCGGCGCCGTCTCGCGGGCCACGTCGGAGACCATCACCGGCGGCGCGACGAGGTCGAGGGCCGAGCCGAGGATGAAGTTCTCCAGCGCGTTGATCAGGGGCATGACCTGGCCTGCTGCGAAGCCGGCGGCCAGCAGGAGTGCGGCGACCCTCTCGTACTTCGCGTGCATGAAGGGTTCGGCCAGCGGGGCAGTCGCGAGCAGGGGGACCGCCCCGGGGTGGGCCGCGAAGGCGGCGCGATAGGAGCGGGCCCAGGCCTCCAGGGACGGCTCCCAGGGCTGTGACGGATCCCAGTCGTCGGGTCCGGCCTCCCGGGTCAGCTCCTCTCTCATGAGCGCGACGATCTCCTCGCGACCGGACACATGGTGGTACAGCGCGGACGGAGCGACTCCGAGTTCGCGGGCCAGGGCGGGAATGCTGAGGGCGCCCTGCTCGTCGGCGACTCTCAGTGCGCCCGCGCCGATGCGCCGGCGGTCCAGCAACGGGGTGCGCGGCCTCGGCACGTGGGCTCCTCTTCCTGGGGCTCCCGGGCGGCGGCGTCGCCACCCGCGTGTCGCCGTCCGGAGTTTACCGAATGGCTTTCAGTAAAACGCCTCCCGGGCGTCCGCACGCGGCCTGCATCGTCGCAGCCGAAACCGAATCGATGGCTGGACAGGGCCGTCCCCCACCGTCCCGTCGTGCGACGATGGCCTCTCGGTCGGTCCACGTCGGCGCCAAGGTGCTCGGCGCCCTGCTGATCGCGGAGACCGCCGTCCTGGCGCTGCTCGCCGGCGCGATCCTCCTCGAGGGCGGCGCGAATGGCCTGAGCCTTGCCTCTTTCGCCCCCTCCCATGTCCTGACCTCGCAGATGAGCGCATCGCTGGGACTCGCCGTGGCCGCCTTCATCGGGTTTGAGGCCACCGCCCTCTACCGCGAGGAGGCCCGTGACCCCGACCGCACCGTGCCCCGTGCCACCTACCTGGCCGTCGGGTTCCTCGGCCTGTTCTACACGTTCGTCGTCTGGGTCATCGTCCAGGCCTTCGGCGACGCCGGGGCCGTCGGAGCCGCGGCGCAGAACCCGGCCGAGATGTTCTTCACCGCCATGACCTGTTACGTGGGCGGCTGGGCCACGGACCTGCAGCGCGTGCTGATCGTCAGCAGCCTGCTGGCCTCCCTCCTCGCCTTCCACAACGCCGTCACCCGGTACGGCTACGCACTGTCCGCCGAAGGGGTCGCCCCCGCGGCCCTCGGCCGCATCCATCCCCGGCACGGCTCCCCCTGGGTCTCCGGCATCGCGCAGACCGCGCTGGCGGTCACCGTCACGGCCGTGTTCGCCGCGATCGGCGTGCACCCGTACAACGAGTTCCTGCTGTGGGTGAACACCCCCGGCGTCGTCGGCATCCTCGCGCTGCAGACCCTCGCGGCCTGCGCCGTGGCCGCCTTCTTCCGCCGCGGCCCCGGCGCCCACAGGGTGGGACGGCTGCGCACGGCCGTCGCACCGGTGGCCGCCGCGCTCCTCCTCGCCGCGATCACCGGGCTGGTCTGCACACGTCTCAGTCTCTTCACCGGCGCCGCACCGCTCGTCAACTGGACGCTGATCGCGCTCACCCCACTCGTCTTCGCGACCGGGGTGCTCCTCGCCCTGCGGATCCGCCGCAACCGGCCCGACGTCTACGCCGGGCTCGCCGCCACCGACGTGGACTGCGTGTGACGGAGTGCGCGAGGCCCCGCCGCGGGAC
>NZ_JBEPBI010000185.1:0-15595 GCF_040299045.1 Streptomyces sp. NPDC001027 | reverse complement strand
GTGCCGGGCCCCTTCTTCTCGTAGCGGGGACAGGATTTGAACCTGCGACCTCTGGGTTATGAGCCCAGCGAGCTACCGAGCTGCTCCACCCCGCGTCGGTGGGGCCACTCTACACGGTGGCGCCGGCGGGGCGTTGCGGGACCGCGCCGCGGTGTCAGCCGCGGACGATGTTCTCGGCCTGAGGTCCCTTCTGGCCCTGGGTCACGTCGAAGGTGACCGGCTCTCCCTCCACCAGTTCCCGGTAGCCGTTGCCGGAGATGTTGGAGTAGTGGGCGAAGACATCCGGTCCGCCGCCGTCCTGGGCGATGAATCCGAAGCCCTTTTCGGAGTTGAACCACTTCACGGTGCCGCTGGCCATGCTGCTTGTCCTTCAGTTCTCGCCGGGAGTCCCGGCTGGTCCATGTACGGGGCCTGCCCGTGAGCGGGAGGCACCCGGCTCCGTTCTACCCCGCCGACGGCGGGGTTATCCGACTATTGCGCCGGTCGCGGCGCGTCGTGCGCCCGAGCGGGTGACGGAGGCGATCGCCGTACGGCGGGTGAGGGGGTCGCGGGCCCGGGCGCACCCGCCTCTCGTTCCCCGTTGACCCACGTCTACGTGGGGTAGACGCGATGGCATGACGGAAGCAGTGCAGGCAGGACTGTGGGGACTCGTCGCCGGCTCGGCGCTGTCGCTGGGCGCGGCGCTGGGTTACGGGCTCCGGGTGCCGCAGAAGGCGATCGCGACCGTGATGGCCTTCGGCGCCGGAGTGCCGATCTCGGCGGTCTCCTTCGAACTGGTCGGGGAGGCCCACGACGAGGCCGGGCTCGCTCCCACCGCCCTGGGCGCACTCGTCGGAGCCGTGGACTACACCGGGGGCAATGTGCGGCCGGCCCGCCGGGGCGCCCGGCGCCGCAAGCCCTCTCCCCTGCCTGACGCCGTGAGCCGGCCTCAGGTGAAGTACAGCGCGGCCTTGTCCATGACGTGGCCGGTGAACATCCCGCCGTACATGACCTTGCCCCGGTACATGGTGACCCGGCTCACTCCCGAGCCGGCGGTCTCCACCGTGAGGGGCCGGCCGATCACGGACGTCCCGAGGATCCTGGCGTCCGCCGCGACCCAGGTCCGCGCGGCCGGCTGGACGGCGCCGCTGACCAGGGCGGGCAGGACCATCGCCGCGTTGCGGGCGCCGGCCAGGCCGCTGCGGATGCTCTTCGCGTAGTCCATGGCCCACCCCGTGAACTGGGCCATCGCCGCTTCGTCCACCGCGGGGACGGCGGCGGCGAAGACGAACAGCTCCACCTTGGTGCCGAACCACCGCGCCTTGCGGTCGGACCGGCCTCCGATGACGACGGGGCAGTCACGCCAGGCGGACGCGGTCACCTCGCATCCGTCGGACGCCAGCCGTCCCCGGAGCGCCTCGAGATAGGCGCCGGCCGGGTCGGCCTGTGGCGCCCCGTCGGTTCGCTGCTGAGTCATACGCGGGCCCTCCCCCGTCGGTGTCGCAAACCGTCCGGCCGGCCTCGGCCGTCCGGACGTCAGCCCATGATCGCGCGTGAGGGGGTCCGCGTAAATACAAGAATCCTTTAACTCGGGCCCGGATTCGGTGCGGAGACCCGGAATCCAGGGCTTCCCCCAGCCCGGGTCCCCGCTGTCACGGCGTCACGGCGTCAC
Organism: Streptomyces sp. NPDC001027; assembly: GCF_040299045.1. NCBI lineage: Bacteria > Bacillati > Actinomycetota > Actinomycetes > Kitasatosporales > Streptomycetaceae > Streptomyces > Streptomyces sp. NPDC001027. Next base: position 13,944 of record NZ_JBEPBI010000185.1, on the reverse strand, counting down.
GAGTGGACGATGCGGCGGACGTTGTCCACGTCGCCGCAGCCCGCCTTCAGCTGCCGCTCCCGCTCCTCCAGGAACGCCTCGCCGAGTTCCTCGCGGCGCTGCATGGCTGCGTTCTCGCGAGCTCCGTTGAGGATCGTGCGCTCTTCCTCGTCGGCGTGGTGGGCGACGGCCTGTACGAGCTCCTCGAGCTTCTCGTCCCACTCCTCGGAACCGACCTCGTCGACTTCCAGAAGTTCCAGGAGCGCCTTGTTGCCCTCCTCGTGCTCCTCCTCGCCGTGCTCCACCTCTTCGTCGTCGATCTTCTTGTAGCGCTTGAGGGCGGGGTACACCTTCGCCTCTTCCGCCAGCGCGTGGGCGATCAACAGGTCGGCGAACTCCCGCAACGCGGCGGCCCGGTCGGCTTCGACGCTGCGCATCTGCCGAAAGAGTTCTTCCATCCTTCGGTGGTCCTGGAGAATGAGTTCGACGACGTCACGTGTCTCGGCCATGGACGGGTTTCACTTTCGTACGAGGGAACCTTGCCGGATCCGACTACCCCCGCCCGCCCTCTTCAACAGTGGGAACCCTGATGTCCGCGCCGGCGTTCGCGCGGCGGGCTCCGGAGTCGGGACCGTGCCAGTCGAGGCACAGGACGGTGGCGTCGTCGCGCACCCGGCCGTCGCACGCCTCGGTGACGGCGGCGACGAGGGTGCGCACGACCTCGCGCGGATGCTCGGCGGCGGTGGAGCGCAGGAGGCGGCACAGGTCGACGGACTGCGCCTGACGTTCCTGCATGCCGTCGGTGTAGAGGACCAGGCGGTCTCCGGGCCGCAGATCGAGGTCCTGCACCGTGTACGGCCCCTGTCCGACGACGCCGAAGGGCAGGTTCACCGTCAGGCGCAGCTCTTCGACGGCGCCGTCACGCAGCCGCAGCGGCCAGGGGTGACCGGCGTTGACGAGTTGGACGCCGCTCCCGTCCAGCGCGATGCGCACCAACTGGCCGGTGGCGAAGGTGCGTCGGCCGTGGTCGAGCAGCGCCTGGTGGGTCTGGCGGGCCTGTTCCGCGAGGTCCGCCCCGGCTCGGCGGGCGCCGCGGGAGGCGTAGACCAGGAGCGTGGCCATGAGCGATGCCGCCACGTCGTGGCCCATGGCGTCGGTGACGGACAGATGCAGGGTGTCGTGGTCGAGGGAGTAGTCGTAGGTGTCGCCGGCGATGTCGGAGGCAGGGACGAGAGCGCCGGCGAGGGCGAACTCGGCGGCCTCGCAGCAGGGCGCCGAGGGCAGGAGCTGGCGCTGGATCTCCGCGGCCAGGCTGACCGAGGTGGTGCGGTTGCCCCAGTGGTAGAGGTCGGTGAAGCGGCGGTCGGTGACGATGATGTACGCCAGCGCGTGCGCCGCCTCCTCCACCTGTTCCAGGACGTCCTGGGTGACCTCGGCGAGGAAGAGCTCGAGCACGCCGATGGTGTCGCCGCGGTTGGTGACGGGGGCGAGTACCCGCAGGCCCTGCTCTCCCTCGGGCGCCTGCACCAGTTTCTGGGTGCGCAGGACGTCGTCGTAGACGCTGCTGCCGGCGAGCGGGACCTGCTCGGCTCGGCGTTCTCCTCGCCCGGCGGCCTTCTCGCCGACCCTCAGCAGGCGCCGCCCGACGACGTCGACGAACAGGAACGACACGTAACGCGCACCGAACCGGTCGCGCAGATTGCGCGCCACTACGTCGAGGGACTCCACCGGCGCGGCGTCCTCCGCCGCTGCCAGCACCTCTGCCAGTCCGCTCCGATCGCGCACCACATCGGCCTCCCTGTGAAGGGTTCTTCTTCCCGCCGATCCGGCAGGAACACGGCCACGTCGCCTGACGGCGTTCAGCACGCGCCCCGGGCCGCCACCGCCCCAACGTACCCGGGGCTCCCGTCGCCCGACGGCAGGCGCCGTTCCTCGACGTCGTGGCCGCGCACAGGGTGCGCAGGCCGAGCGACCCGCCGCCGGTCGGCACAACTCCCGCACGGTCGCGGTCGCCACGCCGCGGTCGGCGTCCTTCTGCGCGACGAGGTGACCGAGTTGCGTGACGTGGTAGCCGAGTTGCGCGGCGCCGTTCCCGAAGTCGTACGGACAGCTCTAAGGCCAGGACCGCCGGGGCACGGTCGGCGTGCGGCCGATTTTCCGCTCGGGCGCCGCCCGACTCCGCCCCAGCGGGGCGTCCCGGCCGGGCACTTCGTCAGCCACGGTGAGTGGCCGTTCCGGTACGACGGTGCCACCATGGAACGAGGGGGTGCGAGGCCCCGTCTCTGCTGCGACGTCGAGGGTGCACGCCGAAGAAGCGGTGCCGTGGCATCGAGACGCTTCGCGCCCCGGACGGGCGGCGCGGCCATGCTCGCGCATGATGCGCGGCCCGGACGCTCGCCTTCCAGGAGGGATCCACATGGCCAAGCGTCTGATCGTCTGCTGTGACGGCACATGGAACTTCGCGGACCAGCCCAGCAGGACGAACGTCACGAAGGTCGCCCTGGCCGTCCGCCCGCAGGACGGGGACATGACGCAACGCGTCTACTACCACAGCGGTGTCGGCACGAACCGACGGGAGCGGTTGCGCGGCGGAGCGTTCGGGGTGGGGCTGTCCCGCAACACCGTCGACGCCTACCGCTTCCTGGTCGACAACTACGAACCCGAGGACCAGCTGTACTTCTTCGGGTTCAGCCGCGGTGCGTTCACCGCCCGCAGTCTGGCCGGTCTGGTGCGCAACTCCGGCATCCTGCGCCGGGAGTACCGGGATCGGGTCGGCGAGGCCTGGACCCTCTACCGCAGCCGGACCGAGAAGCCGACGAGCACGGCGTCCACTCTCTTCCGGCGCTCCTACTCGCACGAGACGGGCATCCGGTTCATCGGCGTATGGGACACCGTCGGAGCCTTGGGCATCCCGATGCCCCCGTCGCGCCGGCTCGCCGCGGGCGTGACCCTGTTCAACCGCCGCTGGGCGTTCCACGACACCACGTTGAGCAGTTGGGTGCAGAGCGCCTTCCACGCGATCGCCGTCGACGAACAGCGCTCGCCGTTCCCGCCCACGCTGTGGCACCGGGGGACGGCCACGGACAGCGAGGAGGCAAAGCGCCGGCGCGGCGGCAACCCGCAGGAACTCAAGCAAGTGTGGTTCACGGGGGTGCACTGCGACATCGGCGGGGGCTACGCGGAGTCGGCCCTGTCCGACATCCCCCTGCTCTGGATGGTCGGGGAGGCCACGCACTGCGGGCTGAAGTTCGAGGACACGGCGTTCCGCAGGCCCGAGCCGGGAGCCACACCGTCCGGCGACTCCACGGACATCAGGGTCGCGCCCGACGTGATGGGCACGCTGCACGACTCCCGGACGGCGCTGTACCGGTGGGTCGCGCCGGTCCCCCGGCCCATCGGCGAGACCGGCGACGGATGCGAGTTCGTCTCGGACACGGTCCTGCGACGCCATGACGCCGACCCGGCCTACCAGCCGAAGAAGCTCGTCGACTACCTCAAGGGCTCACACCCGCAGGTCGAGGAGATCCGCCCGCGGATCCCGGGCGGGGACTAGGGCGAAACACGGCCTCCATCGGCCAGTACGGACTGCCCCCTCTTCACACCAGGTGCTCGAACGCGCGCGGAGCGTGACCGGATGGCACGCGCGTCGTAGGTGGCTGCCGTGAGCGCACGCGAGGCGTCGCCGTCTCCCGCTGCTTCCGCGTTCGGGCGGGCGTCGCGGACACTGGACGGCAGGAGAGGGGAGGCCGACCGTGCTGACCATCGTCCGCGAACACCTTGGGCAGGCCCTGTTCCGCCGCGTCGCCGGCCCCGACGGTCCGACGACGCGCGCCCGCATCCACGACACCCCCGGACCGCGCTGGTTCGCGCCGGAGCGCCCGATCCGCACCGTCCACGGCGACGCCTCCATGTTCATCGGCGGGCTGAGCGCGCTGCTGCTGCAGTCCCTGCATCCCCTCGCCATGGCGGCGGTGGCCGGGCACTCCGGTTACCGCGGCGACCCGTGGGGCCGGCTCCAGCGCACCAGCACCTTCCTCGCCGTCACGACCTACGGCACCGCCGCGGACGCCCAGCGGGCCGTGGACCACGTCCGCGGCATCCATGAGCGGATCCGTGGGACGACGACCGCGGGCGTGCCGTACCACGCGGCGGACCCGCATCTGCTCGGCTGGGTGCACGCCGCCGAGACGGACAGCTTCCTGCGCGCCCACGAACGCTACGGCGCCGGTCCGCTGGACGCGGCCGGCTACGACGCGTACGTCGCCGACACCGCGCGCGTCGCCGAGGCCCTCGGTGTGAGCGACCCGCCGCGCGACCGCCGAGCGCTGTCCGACCGCCTGGCCTCCTACCGGCGGGAGCTCAGGGCGACGCCCGAGGCCAGGGCCGCCGCCCGCTTCCTGCTGTTCCAGCCTCCCCTGCCCCTCGCGGTCCGACCGCTCTATGGCGGGCTGGCCGCGAACGCCGTCGCGCTGCTGCCGGACTGGGCCCGCGGCATGCTGTGGCTGCCCCGCGTCCCGGTCGTCGAGCAGTTCGCCGTACGGCCCGCAGGACAGGTCCTGACCCGCACCATCCGGTGGGCCATGGCGTCGCCGCCCCGCCCCCGGGCGGTGTGAGCGCGCCACCGGACGCCGGTCGTCGCGGGCCCTCAGGACCATCCGGCGCATCGGTGCGGAGGAGCCCGCATCGGCGCGGATCGGTGTGGTGCGGATGGGCGCGGGTCATACGACGATGCAGGTCATGGCTGCCCAGAGCAGCGGCGAGTGCTCGATCCCGCCCTCGGTGCGCCAGCGGTCGAGGCGCTCGCGCTGCCAGCGGGCGAGCAGGGCGACCGGGTCGGGGCTCTCGTGTGCGGTGTCGACGGCGATGACCGCCTCCGTCAGCGGCCGTACGGACTCGGACAGTCCTGCCAGCCGGTGGAAAGCGAGGCTGGTCGGCAGCGTCCAGCGGGTGGCGGTGACGAGTTCCGCCCCGTTGTGGATCATTGCCGTCGCCAGGCCGAACGACTCGGTGAAGCGGAGGTCGCCGCCGCTCTCGCAGCCGATGAGGGCGACCCGCGGCGGCGCGGGCCAGATCCGCGCGCCCGGCTCTCCGTCGGCGCGCAGGGGCAGCGTGCCCAGGAGAAGGTCCTTGGCGGAGAGCGGGCGGTGGGTGCGGACCGGCTCCGTCAGGCCGGTGGTGCGCGGACCGCAGCACAGGTGGAGCGTGCCGTCCTCGCTCTGACCGCCTTCGACCGGCGCGCCGCTGACGTGCCCGACGTACAGGAGCCGGCGTGCTCCCCCGCGGAGCACGCCGCTCAGCCAGTCCCGGTCCAGGTCCGTGCGGCGGAACGCCTCCGCGGGGGCGGCGACGGAGGGTGCGACGGGGCCCGCCTCCAGCCGGCCGCGCACCAGCGCGAGCAGCTCCGGGTCCGAGCCGGGCGGTCCGAGGACCGACCCGAGCCCGCAGTCGGCGCGGAATCCGGGGACCCGGGGGTCCAGAACGAGAACGACCGTGTCGGCGCCGTCCACGGGCGAGCCGCTCGCGGCGACCGCATCGGCCTCCGCTCCGGTGTCCGCGTCCGGAGCCGGGTGCGCGGTGGGACCACCCGGCCGCCGCAGCGACGCCGGGGCGGTGGTGACGACGTCCGCCAGGTCGATGAGCCGTACGTCGCCCGAGCCGTCGACGGCGAGCAGCTCCCAGGGCACCTGGGCGACCCGGGGCGACGGCTGGATCCGCACCAGCGGGCGGCCCGCGCGTGCCGACACCTGGCGTATCTGTGCCGTCAGGCCCTCCGGCCACAGCGCTTCGGCCAGCAGCCGGGCGAGCCGGCGTTCGGTCCGGTGCTCGGCCATCGCACCCGACCCGAGCGCCCGGCGCATGCCCTCCGTTCCCTCGCCCGCCTCCGGCAGTGCGGCCGTCAACTCCCTCACGGCCCTGTCGACTTCCTCGGCCGGGCCGTGGCCGGTGCCGAACCCGGTGGCCCCGCCGGCCCACGTCCAGGTCATGAACAGATCGCCGGCGTCGGCCAGCCGGATCTGCACCACCGGGCGGCTCGTGAGGTCGTCGGTCACCCAGAACGGGACCTCCTCGTCGTTCACGATCCGCCGGCCGTAGCGGGACTCCGCCGCCTGGATGTACTCCTGCAGCGCGACGCGGCCGGGACCCTGCGCCGCCATCCGCACCTTCGGCGGCGGCGCGACGCGCAGGCCCGCGGACGCGGCGGCCTCCGACGCCGCACCGCCGAGCGTCGTCGAGCCGCCGGAGTGCCCGTACGACTTCATGGCCGCCCGCGGGAAGACCGTCGCGTCGGCTTCGGCAGGACGAGAGGGCTCTGCGCCGGGCGCCGGCGGCGTACGGTCCAGCGCCAGGGAGGCGCCCGCGGCGCGGTGCTCCACCAGCTCGAACAGCAGGCCCTGATCCTGTCGGCGCACGGCGAGGCGGAACGCCAACTGCATGGCCTGGTCGGCGAGTCGCAGCCACTGATGGCGCGCGTGGGCGGTCACGAAGTCATACCGGGCCGCCTGCAGAGCCAGCGCGGCGGGGAGAGCCAGGGAGAGCGCGGTGTCGACGGACCGTCTCTCGTGCTCGCCGTGGTCCGTCCGGTTCAGGTTGTCCTCGAGGGTCGTCGCGAGCATGAGGTCGACCTGCGCGCAGCGTTCGTACACCTCCCGCTCCTGGTAGACGTCACGGGCGTTCTGGGCCAGCCGCTGCATCTCGGCGATGTCGCCCCGGTCGTAGGCGTGTTGGGCGCCCAGCAGCATGGTGTCGGCCGCGGCGATCGAGGCGCCGAGCCGTTCGAAGCGGGACAGGCTCGCCGACGTGAGGTCCCCCGCGCGGGTGCTGTCGCCGCGCCGTGCGGCGAGGAAGGCGCGGGCCTGTTCGCAGACCGCCAGGTCCCCGTGCCGCCGCTGCTGTTCGAAGAAGGCGGACGCCTCGGCGAACAGCCGCTCGGCGAGGTCGAGTTCACCCCGGTGCATGGCGACGTACGCCCGGTGCGCGAGCATGGACCGCTGCTCGCCGGTGTCGCCCAGTGCGCGGTAGCGCTCCTCCGCGCGGGCGAGGCAGTCCTCGGCCTCGTCGAAGCGCCCGGTGGAGGAGCAGATCACGCCGAGGGCCGTCAGCAGCCGCGGAACGGTCTCCACCTCGGTCGTCCGCACGGTGGAGAGCAACGCCTCCGCGTGCTCCTCGGCCGCGCCCCACTCGCTCCGGTCCATCAGCACGAGCACCCGGTTCAGGCCGAGTTCAGCGGTGCGCAGCCCTTCGGGATCGTCGAACTCGTGGAGCGTGGCCGCGGCTTCGTCGAGGCACTCCAGCGCCGAGTCCAGGCGTCCCGTCCTGCGCAGCAGGTCGGCCTTGGCGAGCACGGTCTTCAGCAGGACCTCCAGCCACAGTTGACGGCCGCGCGGCCCCATGGGCACGGAGGCGATGCCGTCGAGCAGGTCCCGGGAGCGCTCGACGGCGTCCTCGGCCCCTGCCAGGTCGGTGGCGGTGAGCAGGACGCTCGCGACGTCGGCGTGCAGGTGTGCCCGCAGGAAGCGCACGTCGGGCGAGTCGTCGAGGGACTCGGCCGCGGCCAGCAGCTCGTCGTACACGGTGCGCGCGGCGGCGAGGTCGGCCGCCCGCTGATGCTCCTCGGCCAGCGCCAGACCGCTGTCGAACGGCTCCCCGTAGAGGCGGATCACCGCTGCCCCGGAGCCCCGTTCCTGCCGGTCCGACGCGCCGCGGTCGGTCGCGGCGCGGTCCTGCACGCGCTCGTCCCGGTCGTTCCGTTCGTCCCGCTCGTTCCGTTCGTCGTGGTGATGGGGCTGGTCCGGCACGTCAGTAGTCCTCATCGGTGGCAGCGGCGACGGTCTCGGCGAGGAAGGGGGCCGCCCAGTCGTCGAGGGACGGTCGGTCGTGCGCCGCGGGAGAGGTCGCCGCGGCGGTCAGCCGCTGTCGCACCAGGGCGCGCACGGCGTCCCGCCGGTCGCGGTCGGCCGCCGCCTCCGGTGCACCGGGGCGGCCGGGGTCGAATCCGGGCAGCAGGACGCCGACCTCGACACGCGGTGACGGCGCCCCGCTGGACAGCTGCGGGGTCAGGTCGGCGTGCCCGGTCCACACGTCGTCCCGTCTGGTGAGCGGGATCCGGTGCGGGCCGCCGCCGTCCACGTAGACCTCCGCGGCGAGGGTCACGCCGGCGGTGGGCGCCGCCGGGTGCGCGACGGCCTCGGCCTCGACGCGCCGCCGTGCGCCGAGGGCACGGGCGGTCCAGGACACCGCGTTCTCGGCCGCGTCGACGAAGCCGGGCGGGTAGCGGCGCCAGTCGTTGGTCCCCGGGCCGCGCGCGATCACCCGGCCTGCCGCGCCGAGCGTGTCGCCCGCCGCCAGGGCGTATCCGCCGCGCCGGTCGAACAGCGTGCCGAGGCCGGCCGGAACCTCGGCGGCGGCCGGCGTCCCCCCGTCCGCCGGTCCGCCCGACGCCGTCGGTCCACCGTCCGGGCCACGCCGTTCCAGGGCCGTGCGGAGGGCGCGCAGGGCCGGGCCGTCCAGTCCGGCGCCGTCCGCCACAGCGTCGATCAGCCGCAGGACGCGCTCCAGACGGCGGGCCTCGTCCGACGGACCCGGCGCCGTGCGCCACCAGCGGACGAGCGCGTCGAGGGCGGTCTGATGCTCCTCGATCAGTGCGGCCGCGCAGTCGTCGGGCTGATCGTCCTCGTCGTCGAACAGTTGCTGGCAGCGGTGCGTGAGCGCGGCCAACTCCAGGCCGAGGACGTCCGGTTGAAGCGCCGGGATGCCGTCAGGGAGCGAGGCCGGCCACCAACGGGCCGCCCAGTGGCCGAGAGCGAGCCGGGCGGCCGCGCCGCCGAGGGCCGTGGCCTGCGCCCTCACCCGCACGCCGGCGGACTCCCCCGCGGCGTGCGCCTGGACGGCGGCGGCGACGCGTTCGCCGTAGAGCGCCCACAGCCAGTGCTGGGCGCGCCCCACGTCATGGATCCGCGCCGAGGGCGGGCCGGGGGCGCCGAGGACGGGTCGGCTCAGGACGGCGCCCGCCACGTCGAGGACGGCCCACGTGAAGTCGGCTCCGACGTCGACGAGCCGGTCGTCCTCCGTACCGTCACGGTGACTCCCGGCATCGCCGCCCGCCTCGGCATCGCCGTGCACGTCGGCATCGCCGTGGACGTCGGCGCCGTCGAACGCCTCGGCATCGTCGAACACGTCGGCGGAGCGGTGTCCGCGGTCGGCGGTGATCCGGATCGTGCCGTCCTCGCCGGCGGTCACCCGGACGTCGACGCCGGCGCGCGCCGTCACGCGCTCCTCCGATCGGCGGTCGGCGCGGGCCCCGCCGACAGGGTGCGCAGCGCCGCACGGACCCGGGCGCGGTGGTCCATCATCACCGAGCGGGCGACCCCGTCGAGCAGCGCCCACGCCGAGGCGAGGTCCGCCAGGGGCGCCCCGCGGACGTCGCGCCCGTGCAACCGCACCCACAGCCGACGCATGTAGGCGGTCCACGGGGTGCGGAGGTCCTGGGCGAGCGCGTCCAGGGCGCCGCCGTCCGGGTCGGGCCGGGGCGAGACGGTCATCCTGCGGGCGCGCAGGACCGAAGCCTCCCGTCGCCAGCGGGCGTTGACCGCCCGATGGGCGGCCGTGCGCCCGGCGTCCCCCCGGCCGGCGCCCAGGGGATCGAGGCCGACCGCGAGCCTGCCGCCGAGGACGACTGCGACGCGCAGGCTCTCGTCGTGCAGGCCGAGCGGTGCGCAACTGCGGCGGGCCTCGCGCGCGGCGAGTTCCGCCACGGTCGGCAGCGCGTCCCGGTGGGCCGACGACTGCAGGACCACGAAGAGCCGCTCGAAGAGCGAGCGGTCCAGCGGTGCGGGCAGGGTGGCCGTCGAGGCGCCCCGGCCGACCTCCGGACGCGGCGGCGTCTGCCGCCCGGTGAGCCCCAGCGGGGCGGGCAGGTCGTCGCGGTCCCACAGGCCGCCGGCGTGGGCCCACAGGGCCCGGCCGAACGTCTCGCCGTGGCCCGCCTCGACCATGGCGGCGTACGAGGGCGAGGCGCTCGCCCGCCCCGGAGTCCCGCACGCTTCCAGCACCTCGGCGGCCCGCTCGATCGCCGTGCGCGCCCCTGCCGCGTCGACGGCCGGGGCGCGGCTCCCCCACGCCGTGGTCAGCTCCGCGTCGAGTCGGGAGCGGCGGGCGGCGTCGGCCAAGTGGTCCTTCAGCGCCTCCACGGTGCGGCCGCCGGGCGCGTGGGCGATCTCCTCGACCACGTCCCGGGCCGTCGCGTCCGCCCCGGCCGCGGGCGCGCCGTGCTCGGCGGCCAGTTCGAAGCAGCGCTGGAAGTACAGGTCCTGAGGGTTCCCGGCGACGACGCCGAGTGCCCGGCGGGCCTTCTTGAGCAGGGTGAACCACCGGGCCGTCGCCGCGAGGAGGACGGCGGACTCCCGGATCAGGGCGTCGAGAGCCGCTGCCTGGGCGGGTGGGAGGAAGTCGGCCGCGAGGTCGGGACGCAGTGCGGGCCTGACGATGAGCGGCAGGACGATCAGTTTGACCGTCCGGGTCAGGGGCGCTCCGTCGGGGCCGCTCAACGGTTCCAGACCGGCCCCGAGGCCGCGCCAGGCGTGGTCGATGACCAGGGCACGCGGGCGGCTCTCGCCGGCCGGCTGGCTCGAAGACGGCATGTGAGGAGCGTACGCGGCGAGGCGGCGGGCGCACGAACCTGGGATCGGTAGGCGTTCGGCGCCGCCTAGCGTCGACCCCGTCGGACAGAAGCGGCCATCCGGTCGGCTCGGACGACATCCGCCGACATCGTCAGAAGGGAAGAACGGCATGGGAATCTTCGGACGGCGCAAGAGCCGTGAGGAGCGGGCCGCCGAGATCGTCGGCAAGGTGGCGAGCGGCAAGGGCTTCTACGGCCGCACGACGCGCGCGTTCCTCGGCGGCGCGGACTTCGCCAAGGTGCAGCAGTCGATCGGCGCGTACCACTCCACCGTCGAGGTCGCGCAGTTGCTGGCCGCGGGGGCGCCGACGACGCCGGCCGTCGTCGTCTCGATCGGTGACACCGGCAAGCTGGTCAACTACGACCCGGTCGTCGACCTGGTGCTCCAACTCCCGGGCGGCGCCGACCGCATCGCGCTGCAGAGCATCGTGTCCAAGCTGCGCATACCCCGGGCGGGCGACCAGGTGCTCCTGGTGGCCGACCCCGCCCGCCCGGGCGGTTACCTCTACGCCGGGGACGGCGTGAGGCCGTGAGTGAACCGCCGTGCGAGGCGCCGACGTCCGACTCCGCTCGGAAGGTCGCGTCGCGCACTGAAGGAGGGGGCGCGGGTGAGCGCACACGGGATGCTGGAGCTCTGGTGGACGGTGCCCGCGGGATCGGCGGTTCTCGGGTACGCGCTGTCCCTGGCGGGACTCACCCCGGCCCAGCGGGCGGTCTGGGTGCGGGCGCGGATCAGCGAGGTGCATCAGCCGGTGCACGGGGCGTCGAGGCATCCGGGGATCCTGGTGACGGTCACGTTCCGGGACCCGTCGACCGGCCGGGAGTTCGTCCGCCGCAACGTCGGCAGACACGGTGACCCGGTCGAGGAGGCCTGGGTGGGACGGGAGTTGACGGTGCGCTTTCCGCGGGGGCGGCCGGAGCGGTTTCGTGTGGCGCTGCACACCGCGGAAGACGACTCGGGCCGGGGTGTCCCGAACTGCACGGTCGCCCTGCTCCTCGTCGGGCTGATCGTGCACGCGGCCGTCGTCTGGGGCTACCCGTGGGCGCTGCTGGGCTTGGGCGCGCTGCTCAGCGTCGTCACGGCGGCCGGACCGGATCTGCGCACGGTGCGCTCCCGCGACGCCCTGCTGGCCTCGGCGCCGGCCGTCCCGGCGAAGGTGGTGGCCGTCGCCAGGGACGTCTACACCGACGGTGAGGGCGAGGAGGTCGTCACCCACACCCCGGTCGTGTGCTTCACCACACACGACGGCGCTGACGTCACCGTCCTGTCCCGGGACGGCGTCCGCGAACCGCGCCTGTCCCTGGGCCGTGAGCTCACCGTCCACTACGCCCCGTCCGACCCGGCCGTGTACGCCTACGACCTCGCCGCCGAGCGCCGCTCCAACGAGAGGTCCGTCGGCGTGATCATCATGCTGTTCGTCGCGGGAGTCGCCGCGACCGTGGCGGGCGCGGTCCTGCTCTGACGGCGGGACGCCCTGCGGGCGGCGGCGCCCGGGTCAGGCGGTGGACCTCTGCTGCGGTGCGCCGTGCTGGTTGCGCAGTTCCTCGTTCATGCGCTGCGCTTCCTCGAGTTGGTCTTCGAGGATGACGATGCGGCAGGCGGCCTCGACGGGGGTGCCCTGGTCGACGAGTTCGCGGGCACGCGCCGCGATGCGCAGTTGGTAGCGGGAGTAGCGGCGGTGACCGCCTTCGGAGCGCAAGGGGGTGATCAGGCGGTGTTCGCCGAGGGCGCGGAGGAAGGCGGGGGTGGCGCCGAGCATCTCGGCGGCCCTGCCCATGGTGTAGGCGGGGTAGTCGTCGTCGTCCAGAGGGGCGACCGGGCGGGTACTGCGTGGGGGCATAGACCTCTTCTTCCGGGGGACGCGTCGGGGGGCCCGGGTGCATACCGGCACCCGGGCCCCGAGCTGTCAACACCATCTGCCGGCTGACTGCGCCGGCGCCTTGTTCCACAGGGTCCGCCCGAAGGGGCTGGGCTGCGGGGATCGCTGCTGCGTGACCGGGGACCACCTTCCAATCCGGGGTCTGCGGTACCCGGGCGGACTTCCTCCGCGCCCGGGCGATCCTGATGGCGTCTGCTCCTTACTTTCGGCGACTCGATGGCACTGCTCTTGCTGGATACCGCGGGTACTGCTCGCGACCCGGGGGCCGCGTCCTGCTGGGGACCGCATGTGCGGCAGTTCGTGTCTGCCGCACCCTCTCGACTTCTTGAGTACGACAGAAACAGTAACTCGGCGACTCGTCCATGTCTACTGTCGCCAGTGTAGATTTTCTCGGTCACCCTGATCCGGTCTTCTGACCAGGCCACATCCGGAAGAGTGCCGCCACGCCGTCCGACCCGACGGCGGTCCCGGGTCGCGGTCGCGTCGGCCGGACCGCACGTCACGGCTTCCGACACCTGATGGATACTGGCGCTCCCCACCGACGGAACGAGGAGCACGGCAGAAGTGACCCGCGACGATCGCACAGGACCACCCGGCTTCGGCAGCGAACGAGACACCCTGCGGGCCTTCCTCGACTACCACCGCGCGACCCTCGCCATGAAGTGCGAGGGGCTGACCGACGAAGAGCTGCGGCAGCAGTCCATGCCTCCGTCCACGCTCTCGCTCCTCGGCCTGGTGCGGCACATGGCCGAGGTGGAACGCGCCTGGTTCCGGCGGGTGTTCGAGGACAACGACGCCCCCATGGTCTGGTCGGACGAGATCGACTTCCAGGCCGCCTACGACGCGAGCGCGTCGACCAGGGAAGAGGCCTTCGGCGCCTGGCAGGCGGAGGTGGAGAACTCACGCCGCGTCGAGCGTGCGGCCGAGTCCCTGGATCAGGCGGGCTACCAGCCGAGATGGGAGGAGGAGGTGTCACTGCGGATGGTGATGGTGCACGTGCTCCTGGAGTACGGCCGCCACAACGGGCACGCGGACTTCCTGCGCGAAGGCGTCGACGGGACCGTGGGCGCCTGAGCCGGGGCGAGACGTGTCCGAGAAACCACGTCCGCACTCTCGACAGCCCTGGGGTAACCGGCGGTAACTTCTGGCGTGTTGCCAAGACAACCGCTTTCCCTCCCCAGGAGACACTCCCCCATGCGCAGACTCCTCGCCTGCCTGACGACCGCGGCCGCCGCCGTCGGCGCGCTCACGGCGGCCACGCCGCCCGCGGCCGCCGCGCCGCCCGCCGACTCGGGCGCCTTCAGCGTCCTGTCCTACAACGTCGCGGGCCTGCCCGCGATCATCTCCAGCGCCTCCACGCCCCGCGACACCAGCACCACGGCCATCGGCCAGCGCATCGCGCCCTACGAC
>NZ_JBEPBI010000184.1:0-15656 GCF_040299045.1 Streptomyces sp. NPDC001027 | reverse complement strand
CCTCGCCTTCCTGCGCGAACACGAGGACGACCTCGTCCTGTGCGTCCACAACTTCTCCCGCTTCGCCCAGCCCACCGAACTCGACCTCAGCCGCTACGACGGCCGCCATCCCGTCGAGCTCTTCGGCGGCGTCCGCTTCCCCGCCATCGGTGAACTGCCCTACCTGCTCACCCTCGCGGGCCACGGCTTCTACTGGTTCCGGCTCACCAGAGCCGCGTCCCGGATCGGTCGCCGCCCGTGAGCGTGCGCCGAGGAAAGGATGGGTCACCGTGACGAGGACCGCGAAGACCGCACCCCTGCGTCCGGGCGCCGTGAGCACAGTGCGCTCCACGGGGCCGCTCGGCGCGCTGCTGCGCGAGTGGCTGCCCCGGCAGCGCTGGTTCGCCGGCAAGGACCGCCCGATCACCGACCTGCGCATGCTGTCGATGACCGAGCTGTATCCGGGCTGTCTGCATCTGCTCGTGCACGCCGGCCAGTCGGGCGTCCCGACGCCCGGCGGCACTCCCCCGGCCGGCGACTGCTACCAGCTGCTGCTCGGCCTCCAGGAGCATCTGTCGCCGCGGCTGGGGCGGGCGTTGATCGGCAGGGTGGAGGAGGGGCCGCTGGCCGGGCTGACCGTCCACGACGCGCTCCAGGACCCGCGGTCGGCGCATCTCCTGCTGGAGCGGATGCGGCATCCCGGCACGCTCGGTCCGCTGTCCTTCGAGTCGGACCCCTCCGTGTCCCTGCCCCCGGGGCTCGCGCCGCGGCTGCTGGAGGCCGAGCAGTCCAACACCTCCCTGGTCTACGGGGACGCGTTCATCCTGAAGATCTTCCGGCGCATCCAGCCGGGGGTGAACCCCGATCTGGAGGTGCCGGTCGCGCTGGCCGGGCAGGGGTGCGGGCGGGTGCCCGCACCGGTGGCCTGGTTTCGCACGACCCATCCGCAGGAGGCCACGCTCGGCGTGCTGCAGCCGTTCCTGCCCGACGCCTCGGACGGCTGGACGCTGGCGCTGCGGGCGCTCTCGCTGGGCGAGGACTTCACGGCGGAGGCCGAGGAGCTGGGGCGGGCCACGGCCGACGTCCATCTGGCGCTGGCCGCCGCCCTCCCGGCCGGCCCGCACGCGGAGGACGGGCGCACGGCGGCCGCGATGACCGAGCGGCTGGAGGCGGCGGCGCACCACGTGCCGGCGCTGCGGCCGTTCGTGCCGGGTCTCACCACCGCGTTCGGCGCCCTCTCGGCGTGCGACGCGGGTCCGCCCGCCCAGCGCATCCACGGCGACCTGCACCTCGGGCAGGTGCTGCGCGCCGGACGCGACTGGTTCGTCATCGACTTCGAGGGCGAGCCGTCCCGTCCGCTGGCCGAGCGGCGCAGCGCCCACTCGCCGGTGCGCGACATCGCCGGCATGCTGCGTTCCTTCGACTACGCCGCCCGCCAGCGCCGCCCGTGGCGGCCGGAGTGGGCGCGGCGTTGCCGGGAGGCCTACTGCGCGGGCTACGCGGCCCGCGCAGGCTGGGACCCCCGTAAGAAACATGCTCTGTTGCGTGCCTACGAGACGGACCGAGCCGTGTACGAAGTGCTGTACGAGGCCCGCAACCGTCCCGACTGGCTGCCCGTACCCATGGCGGCGATCGAACGACTCGCCGTCCGAGGAGGCTGACCCCTGTGGCCCTGCGTGACACCTCTCCGCCCGAGTCGGCCGGCCCCCGCCCGCGTACGGCGCCCGCGCTCGACGCGGGCGACCGCGGACGGCTGCTCTCGGGCGCCCACCACGATCCGCACGCGCTGCTCGGCGCGCACCCGGCGCCGGGCGGAGTCCTCTTCCGGGCGCTGCGGCCCTTCGCCGACGCGGTGAGCGTGGTGATCGACGGCGACGCCTCCCCGATGGTCTCGGAGGGCGACGGCCTCTTCGCGGTGGTGCTGCCGCTCGACGCGGTGCCTGCGTACACGCTGCTGGTGTCGTACGAGGGCGCCGAGCACAAGACGGACGATCCGTACCGGTTCCTGCCGGCCCTGGGCGACCTCGATCTGCATCTGATCCGGGAGGGGCGGCACGAGGAGCTGTGGAAGGCGCTCGGCGCCGAGCCGATGGCCCATCAAGGCGTGCTCGGCACCCGGTTCACCGTGTGGGCGCCGAACGCGCAGGGGGTGCGGGTCGCGGGGGACTTCTGCTTCTGGGACGGGACGGCCTTCCCGATGCGGTCCCTCGGCTCGTCCGGGGTGTGGGAGCTGTTCCTGCCGGGGATCGGCGAGGGCGCCCGGTACAAGTTCGAGATCACCTCACGGCACGGCGACCGGTTCCTCAAGGCGGACCCGATGGCCCGGCGTGCCGAGGTGCCGCCGGACACGGCGTCCATCGTGCACGCCTCGCACCACGAGTGGTCGGACGAGGAGTGGATGGCGCACCGGGGCGACGTCCCCGTGCACGTCGCCCCGTTCTCCGTGTACGAGGTCCATCTGCCGTCCTGGCGGCCGGGTCTGACGTACCGGGAGCTGGCGGAGGAGCTGCCCGCCTATGTGCGGGACCTCGGTTTCACGCATGTGGAGCTCATGCCGGTCGCCCAGCATCCGTTCTCGGGCTCGTGGGGCTACCAGGTCACCGGCTTCTACGCGCCCACCGCCCGGCTCGGCACCCCGGACGACTTCAAGTACCTGGTGGACGCGCTGCACCGGGCCGGCGTCGGCGTGATCGTGGACTGGGTGCCGGCGCACTTCCCCAAGGACGACTGGGCGCTCGGCCGGTTCGACGGCGAGCCGCTGTACGAGCCTGGGGACTCGCGCCGGGCCGAGCACCCGGACTGGGGCACCTACGAGTTCGACTTCGCCCGGATCGAGGTGCGCAACTTCCTGGTGGCGAACGCCACCTACTGGTGCGAGGAGTTCCACGTCGACGGCCTGCGGGTGGACGCCGTCGCCTCCATGCTCTACCTGGACTACTCACGCGACTCCGGGCAGTGGACGCCGAACGTGTTCGGCGGCCGCGAGGACCTGGCCGCCATGGCGTTCCTGCAGGAGATGAACGCGACGGTGTACCGCCGCAACCCGGGCGTCGTGACGATCGCCGAGGAGTCCACCGCCTGGGACGGCGTGACCCGGCCGACGGACAGCGGCGGGCTCGGTTTCGGGCTGAAGTGGAACATGGGCTGGATGCACGACTCGCTGCAGTACATCGGCAAGGAGCCGGTGCACCGCAAGTACCACCACAACGAGATGACCTTCTCGATGGTGTACGCCTACAGCGAGAACTACGTGCTGCCCATCTCGCACGACGAGGTCGTGCACGGCAAGCGGGCGCTCGTCTCCAAGATGCCGGGCGACTGGTGGCAGCGGCGTGCCGACCACCGTGCCTACCTGGGCTTCATGTGGGCGCATCCGGGCAAGCAACTCCTGTTCATGGGGCAGGAGTTCGCACAGGGCGCGGAGTGGTCCGAGGCGCACGGACCCGAGTGGTGGCTGCTCGACGCCGGGTACGCGTCGGCGGGCGACCACCGGGGCGTGCAGGATCTGGTGCGCGACCTCAACACGGTGTACCGGGCCACCCCCGCGCTCTGGGAGCGCGACACCGACCCCGCCGGCTTCCGGTGGGTGCTGGGGGACGCCGCGGAGGACAACGTCTTCGCGTTCCTGCGGCACGACGCGCACGGGGCGCCGCTCCTGGTCGTCAGCAACTTCTCCCCGGTGGTGCGTCACGACTACCGTCTCAACGTCCCCGTGGATGCCTCGGCCTGGCGTGAGGTGCTCAACACCGACGCCGAGCGCTACGGCGGCAGCGGTGTCGGCCTGTCCGGCCCGGTCGCCGTGCAGGGCGGGGCGCTCACGCTGACGCTGCCCCCGCTGGCGACGGTCTGGATGCTCCCGTCGTCCGTGTGAACAGGGCAGGACGGGGCAGTCGGGTGCGTACCACCCACCACAGAAGGGCTGACGTCGCGTGCGCACCGTGGGAGTGGAGGAGGAACTCCTCCTGGTCGACCCGGAGACCGGCGAACCGCTGGCGCTGTCCTCCGCCGTCCTCGCCCGCGCCGCGCGGTGCGAGGACGGCGGGGACGACGTCTTCGAGAAGGAACTGCACAGCCAGATGCTCGAGTTCGCCACCCATCCCCAGTCCGGGATGGACGACCTCGGCGCGGAGATCGTGCGGATACGGGGGGAGGCGGCCCGGCACGCCCGGGGGGCCGGCTGCGCGGTGGCGGCGCTCGCCACGTCGCCGCTGCCGGTGCGCCCGTCGGTCAGCATGAACCGGCGCTACCAGTGGATGGCGGAGCAGTTCGGCATCGCCACGCAGGAGCAGATGGTGTGCGGCTGCCATGTCCATGTGTCCGTCGGCTCGGACGAGGAGGGCGTCGCGGTCGTCGACCGCATCCGCCCCTGGCTGTCGGTGCTGATCGCGCTGAGCGCCAACTCGCCCTTCTGGCAGGGCCGACAGACGGGTTACAGCAGCTATCGCAGCCGGGTGTGGCAGCGCTGGCCGTCGTCCGGTCCCACCGAGCTGTTCGGTTCGGCGGAGGGTTACCGCCGGCGGGTGGCGGACATGGTGGCCACGGGCACGATCCTCGACGAGGGCATGGTCTACTTCGACGCCCGGCTGTCGGCGCGTTATCCGACGGTGGAGGTGCGTGTGTCGGACGTCTGTCTGCACGCGGACACCGCCGTGCTGGTCGCCACGCTCGTGCGCGGGCTCGTCGAGACGGCCGCCCGCGACCTGGAGGCCGGCCGGGAGCCGGTGGACCACAGTGTGAGCCTGCTGCGGCTGGCCGGCTGGCGGGCGGCCCGCTCGGGGCTGGCCGGGGACCTGCTGCATCCGGCGACCATGCGGCGCGCTCCCGCCGAGACGGTCGTCGGAGCCCTGCTGGAGCACGTGGAGGACGCGCTGGCGGACGCCGGGGACCTGGAGCGGGCCCGCGCTGCGTGCGCCGGGCTGCTGCGGAGGGGCAACGGCGCGCACGTCCAGCGTCAGGTGTGGGAGCGCACGGGCAGTCTGCGCGAGGTGGTCGCCGCCTGCGTACGCGACACCCAGGGCTGAGGGCCGTCAGAGCATCAGGTCGATCGCGTACGCCAGGAAGAAGGCGGCGATCAGGACGGCGACGACGATGATCACAGTGAGCGGGGCCTTGGCCCAGCCCCCCGGCGGGTTGTGCGTCTCCCGGGGGCCGGCTCCGGGCATGCTGCTCTCCGCGGGCGGGGTCTCGCCCGGGGGGACGCCGCCGCCCGGTTCCAGTCCGGTGGTGCGCTGGGGTTCGGGGTCGGGGCTGATGTGGGTCATGCCCTCCGAGTCCCCCGTGCGCGTCGATTCCACCGTCGGGAGGCCGACGGAAACTCCGCACCCCGCACCGCCGAGATCATCAAGGCGGATTACTTATTCGTTCCAGGCCACAAGCGGTCTCACCTGGGCTAGATTCGACCACCGTCGATAACAGTTCCCGTCGGCGGAGTCACAGCCCGTACACGTCAGGAGCAGCGCATGCGCGACTTCGCTCTCGCTCCCCCGGCCGCCCCGCCCCTGACCGGGGGCCTCGCCGACACCGTCTTCGACACCGCCGCCCGCACCCCGACGCTCGCTGTGCTCTCCCGCCGTGCGGACGCCGCCTCCGGCGACTGGGAGGAGGTGACCGCCGTCGAACTGCGGGACGAGGTGGTCGATCTGGCCAAGGGGTTCGTGGCGTCCGGCATCTCCCCCGGGCACCGCGTCGCGATCATGGCGCGCACCCGGTACGAGTGGACCGTGCTGTGCCACGCCCTGTGGGCGGTGGGCGCCGAGGTGGTCCCCGTCTATCCGACCTCCTCGCGCGAGCAGGTCGAGTGGATCCTGCGGGACGCCGACTGCGTCGGCGTGGTCGTGGAGGACGAGCAGAGCGTGATGACGGTGGGATCTGTGTGCGCCGCCCTGCCGGCGCTGCGGCACGTGTGGCAGCTGGACGCGGGAGCCTTCGACGAGCTCACCCGGCGCGGCGAGCGGGTGTCCGTCACCACGGTGAACTCGCTGCGCAGGATCGTGCTGCCCGACTCGACCGCGGTGATCGCCTACACCTCCGGGACCTCGGGCCGGGCCCTCGGCTGCGCGCTGAGCCACCGCAGCCTGGCCAGCCCCTGCGACACCCTGCTGGCGGGCTGGGGCCACACCGCCGCACCCGCGGGCCAGCAGGCCAGCGTGCTCGCCTTCCTGCCGTTCTCCCATGTGTACGGGCTGATGATCCAGGGGCTGTGTCTGCGCGGGGGCATCGTCATGGGCCACCAGCCCGACATAGGGGCGGACGCGCTCGCGGAGTCGCTGCGCACCTTCCGGCCGACGTATCTGTACGCCGTTCCCTCGGTGTTCGAGAAGATCTACAAGAACTTCCTGCGGGCGGCCCAGGAGGCGGGGCGCGGCGCCCTGTTCGAGCGGGCGGCGGAGACGGCCCGCGACTTCGCGGCCGCCGTCGAACGGCAGCGGCTGGGCCGCGGCTCCGGGCCCGGCCTCGACCTGCGGCTCCAGCACGCCCTGTTCGAACGCACGGTGTACCGCAGACTCCGGGCCGCGCTCGGCGGCCGGGTCCACCGCGGCACGTCGGGCGGCTCCCCGCTGCACCGGGACCTCTCCCTGTTCTACGAGGGCATCGGCATCTACGTGCACGACGGGTACGGCCTGACGGAGACCGGCGGCGGGATCACCATGCAGCCGCTCGGCCGGGAGAAGTCGGGCACCGTCGGGCAGCCCCTGCCGGGCACGGACGTCCGGGTGGCGAACGACGGGGAGATCCTGGTGCGCGGCCCGTCGGTCTTCCAGGGTTACGTCAACGACGACGCCGCGACGCGGGCCGTGCTGTCGGGCGGCTGGCTGGCCACCGGCGACCTCGGCTTCCTGGACTCCGACGGCTACCTCACGATCACCGGGCGCAAGAAGGACGTCATCATCACCAGCAGCGGCAAGAGCGTGGCGCCGACCGCACTGGAGCAGCGGCTGCGCATGCACCCGCTGGTCCACCAGGCGGTGGTGGTGGGCGACAACCGGCCCTGCGTGGGCGCGCTGATCACCCTGGACCCGGATTTCCTGGCGCACTGGCGGGGAAGCCTGACGCTGCACGGCGACCCGCAGAGCCGGGAGGCGCGCGAGGAGAACGCGCTGCGCGAGGAGATCGGACGGGCCGTGGCCGCCGCCAACAGCTCGGTGTCGCGCTCGGAGTCGATCCGGGCGTTCCGTATCCTGCCGCAGCCCTTCGACCAGGCCAGCGGACTGCTGACGCCCTCGATGAAACTGCGCCGTGACTCGATCGTGGCGCACTACGCGGCGGAGATCGAGGCGATGTACCAGGCGCGGGCCCGTCTGCCCCGGCAGAGCCCGCAGGAGGAGGTCCTGAGCTGGGACGACGCCGACGACGTCTTCCGGTGACCCGGCCGGGGCGGCGCGCCGCGCAGCCGCGGGGTCACTGCGCACGCACCGCGCCCGGGGCCCGTCGCCGCCGGAAACCGGACGCGTAGCCCGGGAGTCCTTGGGAACCCAGAGAGGGCGACGCCCAAGAGCCGTACGAGAAAGGACGACGGTCCCGGACGCTGTGGGGCCGCACTGACGACATGGCAGCCGAACCACGGGGTAGTGACGCAGTGTCCTCCTGGGCCACTCCGAGCCGTACGGCCCGCTTCGCGGGTGAACCGCATGACGTGACGGGTGCGCGTCTGGCCACGGAGGCGTTCCTCCGGGAGCTGGCCCGGACCGCGCCGCCCACGGCGCCGGAGTGCTGGCACGACATCGTGCTGATCGTCACGGAACTGGCCGCCAACGCGGTCCAGTACGCGCCGGGCCCCTTCGAGGTGCATCTGCGGCGCACCTTCGACGGGGTGCACGTCACGGTGCACGACACCAACAGCACACCGCCCACCCCGCGGCCCTTTCATCCCGACACCGGGGGCGGGGGCATCGGCTGGTATCTGGTGGACACGCTCTGCAGTCAGGTCAGCGTGGTGCCGAACGAGCCGGGCCGGGGCGAGGGCAAGGACGTCCACGTCTTCCTGCCCTGGTGAGCCCGCCGCTATCGCGGGCCCCTACGGCCGTCAGGCCGACCTGTCCGCCGGGCGGATCGGCACGAACGCCCTGATCGTCTTCCCGCCCGTCGGCTCGCTCTCGATCTCGATCTCCCGGGCCAGCCGCAGCACCAGCGGCCAGCCGTAGCCGCCGGCGGCCCGCCCGGCAGGCGGCGGGGCGGGTCCGCGCACACCGGACGGAATCCCGTCGCTGTGGTCGCGCACGGCCAGCCGGATCCCGTCGGGGACGGACACCGCCTCGAACCCGGCCAGTCCGCCGCCGTGCCGCAGTGCGTTGGTCACCAGTTCCGAGACGACCAGCATGAGGTCGATCATGTCCGTCTCATGCGCCGGTCCGGTCCAGGCGTCCCGGCCGGCCTCCGCGACCGCCCGGGCGTGGGCCCGGGCGGCGGCAGCGGTCCCGACCGGCGCAGACGCAGGCGCAGGCGCAGGCGCAGGCGACTGCGTGAACGTCGGTCGGGTGCGCGCGAGTTCGTCCTCCCTCACGCCGGGGTCGTTCCCCGTGGGACCTGCCGCCGGTAGTGGTCGCCCACCGCGGTGAGGTACCCGGGATCGGTCGTCTCGCTGTCGGTGTGGAAGCGGGGCGCCTCCTTCACCTCGTCCTTCGTACAGGTCAGGGAGACCTGTCCGGCCCCGGCGTCGATCGCGCTCACCGCGCCGACCGGGACGACGGCGCTCCTGCCGAACAGCCATACTCCCGTGTCGACGACCAGGTGCCGCATGCCGTGCGGGTCCGCCTCGCGTTCCACGTGCCCGAGAGTGCCGTCGGCCGTCGTGACGGCGTAGCCGGTCAGATCCTGTCCCTCGACATGCCCGCTGCCCTCCGTGTAGGACCAGATTGCGTCGATGGTCACGCTGCTCCCTCCTCGCGTTCCGAAGCAGCGGCTACCCTGCCGACGCGGTCGCATTCGGGCGTGACGTCCCCGTGCGGAGCGGGCCGGCGGACGGCGTCGGCCGCCGCCCACGACTGTGCGGAACGTCTCGGCGTACGTGACGCGATCGGGGGCAGACGAGCTGCGTCATCGACCGCCCCGACGAACGGAGTGAACGGCATGGACGCCGTGACGGTACAGGCAGCGACGGCCACGGCAGAGCGCGCGGGCGCCGACGACCCGCGCGAGGGGCTTCCGTTCATCGACATGCCGGCCCAGGTGAGCCCCCGCGACGCGCGGGAGCTCTCCCGCCGCTTCTTCGACCGGCTGGCGGTCGTGGAGGAGGGCGCCCACGAATACCAGTACGTGCGCAACACCCTGATCGAGATGAACCTGTCGCTCGTGCGGTACGCGGCCTCCCGCTTCCGCGGCCGGGGAGACGCGATGGAGGACATCGTCCAGGTCGGCACCATCGGTCTGATCAAGGCCATCGACCGGTTCGAGCTGACCCGTGAGGTCGAGTTCACCTCGTTCGCCGTCCCGTACATCGTGGGCGAGATCAAGCGCTTCTTCCGCGACACCAGTTGGGCGGTGCACGTGCCGCGCCGCCTTCAGGAGGCCCGCGTCGAGCTGGCCAAGGCGACGGAGGAGCTGCAGACGCGACTGGGCCGCATGCCCACCACGCGCGAGCTGTCCCAGCTGATGTCGCTGTCCGAGGAGGAGGTCGTCGAGGCGCGCAAGGCCTCCAACTGCTACACGTCCGCCTCCCTGGACGCGGCCCTGACGTCCGACGGGGGCATGGACGGCGAGTCGGTGCTGGCCGACTTCATCGGCACGGAGGAGCCTGCGCTGGAACTGGTGGAGGACCTCCACTCGCTGGCGCCGCTCATCGCCGAGCTGGACGAACGGGAACGGCGGATCATCCATCCGCTGAGCCCTCACGGCATCGATTGCCGGTGAAAGCTGCTCCGTGTCGGCTAGTGCCGAACTGTGCAGGTCGGAAAGCCTTCAAGCACGCCACCTCGCCGCGCATCTGTCGCTCTCTGACGGGTACTTCCGGGCCGTTCTGGGGCGTTCGGGCGAGCACGGAGCGAGCAAAGACCCCGCCATCAGTGAAGATGACGGGGTCCAGGGCATGCGCTCACTCGGGACCCTACCCGCCCTCCTCGTCGGCCTGACCGTCGCCCTCGTCCGGCTTCCCGGCCTCCGGCGTCGCGACTTCGGCAGCCCGGCGAGCACGGGGCACCAGGCCCGCCGCCTTATCCGCGATCTCTCGGTCGACGTCTTCCAGCAGCTCGGTGTACGTGTCGCCCGTTAGCTGGATCGTGGTGTGCCGCAGCACCTTCTTCACCGCGAAGATGTCGCCCCCGCCCGCATGGGTGAGTGTCGCCGCCAAGTGCCGCAGGTCCCGGAGGCTGACCGGCGGCAGCCCTGCACGCCTGCAGATCCGCCGGAACTCTAGCGACACTTTCTCCGGGTGGAGCCATGTTCCGTCAGGCTCGGTCCACACCTTGCCCGTGTCCACCCAGTCGGCGACGCCCCTGCCCTCCGCGCGCTCCATCGCAGCCCGCCGATTCCACTCGTCCCGCTCGGCGAGCTGCTGCGCGCGCCGCTCCCGCAGCACACCGACATTGAGGGAGTCGAGGCCGATCGTCGACGACGACTCCTCCGTCTTCAGGTCATCCTCGAACACCTCCCAGTTGTCGACGACGAGCGCCCGCGACGGGGTGATCAGGCCGGCGTCAAGGTCGATGTTCGTCCACTCGATCCCGACGCCCTCGCCACGCCGCAGGCCACGGAAGGCGAGCAGGTGGAAGAACGAGTACAGGCGCGAGCTCTCCGCCTCGTCGAGGAACTCGCCGAGCTGCTGCGGGGTCCACACCATGACCAGCGACGGCTTCTCGCCCGTGCGCTCCCAGTGCGCGACGTTCGACGCCGTCCACAGCTTGGCCTTCGGTCTCTTGCCTGACTCCAGCTCGACCCATGCGGCCGGGTTGAACGTGATGAGCTGATTGCGGATCGCCGCATTGAGCGCGGCCCGCAGCGTCGCCCGGATCCGCTGCTTCGTCGCCGGCCCCGTGATCGGCCGACACGGCGGCATCGCCTTCAGCTTCTCGCGCTCGGCGGCCAGGAGCGCAGAGACCGCAGGCGACGGTCGGCCGGGCTTGGTTCCCGGGCGCCACTTGCAGCGCGCCTCCTGCTTTCGCCGCTCCGCATTCTCCGCCCTGACGACATCGTTCTGATCGTCGAAGCTGTCGAAGAACGCCTGCACATGGCCGATGTTCAGGCGGTCGAGCCGATGGTGCCCGAGGCCCGGCTTCAGATGAACGCGGATGTGCGAGGCGTAGCTTCGCGTCGTCAGGCGTTTCGTCTTCTTCGCTGCGACCCAGGCGTCGAGCCACTCGCCAACCGTCATACCGCCGTCGAGGACCACGCCGCCGGCCAGGCGCCGCTTGATCTCGGTCGCGTCGGGGATATCCGCGCGCTCGCTCATTACCTTGGCGAGGAGGTCACCGATCTGCGCGGCGTAGTGCTCGTCGTCGTCGATCAGATCGAGGAGGGCGCGGACCTTGTCGAGGTCTTTCTGTGCATCCTTGGCCAGGGCGTAGCCGGTGCGCCGGAACGGCCTTCGGTTGCCCCTCGAGTCCGCGGGTATCTCTTGGCGGACCTGGAAGCTCCCGTGATTGCGCTTCGGCAACTGCGGACAGTCGTTGCCGAGCCTCTTGCCGTCCGTTCCGCGGCACTCGCAGCGTTTCGAGATGCCACCAGCGCGTCGCACTCCGGTCATGTACATCCTCCGACTCGCCGCGCACTACGCGCGCACTTATGCATGCTGTGATGCCAGCAACGTACGCCACCTGTTGTTTCACATCAACCCGTGCCGTACTGTGCGCAGTACGCATGCAAGTGCGCAGTAGCGTCCCAACGTTGCACGGGAGTGGCACGGACATGACCCAACAGCCGAGCACGGACCACCAGGAGCTGACTGTTCGCCACCTGCTCGACCTGCCGCCGACGACCGACGTCGAGACCGGCGGGAAGGCATTCGGGATGGGCCGCACGAAGGCCTACGAGCTGGTGCGGGCGGGGAAGTTCCCCTGCAAGGTCATCCCGGCAGGGCGCACCTACCGCGTCGTGACCGCCGACCTGCTCCGCGTCCTCGGGCTCGAGGCAAGCGCCGAGCCGCAGAAGACCGCCGAGCACGCCCCGGCGGCCTGACCACCACCCCATGCCAGCGGGCCCGGCTTCCCCCTCCCCCTCCGGAAGCCGGGCCCGCTGCGGTACCGGCTCAGGGGCGGCGGAACACCTGGGTAGGCCTGAACGGCCGCTCGAGGGCGGGCGGCAGGGCGGAGAAACGCGGGAGGGGAACCCGCTCCGCCGCGTCCATCGCGGTCTCCTGCGCGGCCGTGGCATGGTCCTCGGCTACACCGCTCGGGGTCCACTGGTGGCCGTCCCATTCCAGCATTGCGCGCGGGGCGTCCGGGTCGACGTGGCCGCCGTGCTCAGGGCTCTCGCCGAGAGGAACGGCCCTGCGGTCACCGGGCTTCGGCCGGCGAGTCTCCCGGCGTGCAGCCCACTCGTCCAGCGGCTCGTCATCCACGGGCTTCTCCTCCCTGTTCCTGCTGCCAGTCTGCCCGGGCCCGCGCTGTCGGCGGAACCCCGGCCGGTCAGAGCGTGACCGTCCACCCTCCACGGGCCAAGGTGGTCGACCCGTCCGGCGTGACCGTCACCCGCGCCCCGTACACGGGCAGTTCGCCGTGCTCGATCCACCGCCACCGGATCGCCTCGAGCATCGTGTAGAGACGGCGGGGGCCGCCCTGGTGGACGGTCGTGGTGCGGCTGCCGGGCTGGGTGTGAGCGCGCGCCCACGAGCCGTCGGGGTGCAGCATCCACGTCATCCGATCGCCGTCGTCGCCGGTGCCGGTGCGGTGCTCGATGCCGGGGGCCGTGAGCGACAGCATCGACCACACCTCCCACGCCTGCATGACGTCGAGGACCGGGAACGAGGACACCGTGACGTCGTCGCCGTCCCGCTCGCGAACCTCCTGGAACAGGGCGTCGAGCTGGGGCGGGTAGTCGTCGCCCGTGCGGGTCGCCATGAACGCGCCCCGGTCCCATTCGATCCGGCCCGCCGCCCCGCCGTCCTCGCCCTTGTCCGCGGTGAGGATCAGCCCGGTACCGGCGAGGGTCGTCACCAGGCGTCCGCCCGGCCGCAGGACGCGCAGCCAGGAGGCGGGCACGCGCGGCACGGACACCATGGACACGATCCGGTCGTACTCGCCGGGCAGCTCGGCCGCCGCGTCCTGCGTGAGGACCTTCGGATGGTGGCCGATGCGGTCGAGGCGTTCGCCGGCGGCCTCGGTGAGGTAGGGGTCGACGTCCACGGTCGTCACGTAGTCGTCGCCGAGGCGGGCGCACGCCAGGGCGGCGCTGTAGCCCGAGCCGGTCGCGACGTCCAGCAGTGTCTGGCCCTCGCAGAGCCGGCCGTGGGTGAGCATGCTGACGACGAGGCTCGGCAGGGTGCTGGACGAGGTGGGCCTGCCGGTCACCGCCTGGCCGTCGGCGGCGTGGTCGGCGTGCACGGGCCCGACCCGGGTCACGAGGGTCTGGTCCGTGTACGCGGCGCGCGCCCACGCCACCTCGTCGGCCGGGCCGTCGGCGGGCGTCCAGCCCTCGGGGCCGGCCGCGTACCAGCAGGGCACGCACAGGTGCCGGGGCGTGGCCAGGACCGGCCCGTGCCACGCGGATGCGGGGTGCACCGCCGTATGGGCGAGGTCGGCGGCGTGCTGCTTCCAGTCCATCAGAGGGTGACTCCTTGCAGTTCGTCGGCGATCGCCGCGGCTATCGGCTGCCCGGTGGCGCCCTGGATCCAGTCCCATTGCCCGCACGGATTCACCTCAAGGAACCACCACCGCCCTTCGGGGTCAACGACGAAGTCAGCAGCCCCGTAGGTGAGGTGGAGCCGGTCCATCAGGCGGCGCATCCCGGCCTCGACGTCGGCGGGGACCGTGGTGGTGGCGTAGGTGAGCGAGCCGTAGTCGGACCGCCAGTCCTCGTGGGCGGCCTCGCTGCCCGCGTGGACCTCGGCGGCGAACATCCGCGACCCGACGACCGTCAGGCGAACCTCGTGGCTCTTGTCGACCCAGGCTTGGAACAGGTGGGCGGTGGTCTCGACGCCCCGCAGGTCGGCGAGATCATCCGGGGTGAGACGTCGGGTGTAGACGGCTTTCAGCTGGTCGTCCTCGATCAGCACCGGGGACGCCACGGGCTTGCAGATCAGCGGGCCCGGAACGGCGGCGGCGAACTCCCGCACCGCGTCCGGCCGGTTCGTGATCAGCGTGGCAGGGATGCGCAGCCCACAGACGCGCGCCGCGTCGAGCTGGACCGGCTTGTACTCGGCTCGGGCCATGAACGTCGGATGGTTGACCCACCGGCAGTCCAGAGCGGACAGGACACCGCCCAGGCCCGCCCGGGCCTGCGCTGCGGCGAACCGCCCCTCCGGGCCGGTCATGCCGTCGGGGAACTGGAACGCCCCGGGGGCGCGGTAGTACACCGCGCCGACCCGGGACAAGTCCACCGTGCGCTGCGCGGCGGCCAGTTCGCCCGCCCATCCATGCCCCTGGTCGATCCGGCCCGACAGCGAAAGCTGCTGGGGGAAGGCGGCGGTGTCCATGCGGAACACCTCGGCTCCCCGGCCGGTCAACTCGGTCACCACTCGATCGGTCGGCCAATCATCGGTGGCCGCGATCACCAGGACAGGCAGGGACATGATCTAGTCCTTCGCGCCCTCGTCGAGCGGCGGCGGGTTCGTCGTCGACCCGTCCGGCACCGTCGGCGAGTGGGTGTTCGCCATACAGGTCAGCAGCCCGCCGTCATACGACACGTTGACCTGGCGGTCCGTGTCGTAGAACGACGCCGGGATGCGGGCTGCGCCGGTCGAGTCCGGGGTGCGCGCGAACCGCAGAGCGAAGGGCCGGGTGTCCGGCCCGGACGGTGCCTCTGCGCTGTGCGGGAGCTTTCCGGCGGACAGCGGGAACGCTTCCCGCGCCCGGTCCATCGTGGTCGTCACAGATGTCTCCTTCGGTCTGGGTGTTGCGGAAGTCCGGCCGCCCGCCGTTCTGGGGCGGCGGGCGGCCGGTACGGTCCCCTTCGGTGGAAGGGGACCGGCCCGCGCAGCGGCTTGCCGGGGCACCGCGCGGGGGTCAAAGGGGCGTCACACCCAGGAGGTTGACGCCGGCGTACAGGCAGGGGCCTTGGGCCAGTTCGGCGCGGCCCCACGACGTTTCGAGGAACGGCCGCCCCCGGTTCGGGACCGGCGCGCCATGCACGGCCGCTGGTTCCTGCGCCGGTATCGCGCTCACCGTCGCCCGGAACCCCTCGAGCGTGGCGGTCACCGCCACATACCGGCACGGCACCACCTTCCGGACGTCGCCGGCGTAGCCGACGGCCAGCTCGCCGAGAAGATCCGCGAGCTGCCAGGAGACGCCCCACGCGTGGAAGGTGTCCGCCACGTGCTCGAAAACGCGGTCGTCGAGGAACCGGGTGACGCGCCAGGTCCAGCGCATCGAGTAGCCAGACCCCCACCAGGGGTCGCCGGACACAGGCGGCCCGCACACCGGCCGTGTCTCACGGGTTCGAGTCGGAGCAAGGTGCATCTGGTGTGTCCTCGCGGGGCTGTGGGGGCTGGTCGTGGTCGTCAGGCGCTCCGGCCGCCCGCCGTGGGGTGGAATCAGGCGGCCGGAGCGGTCACCCCCGAGGACAGGCACGGGTAGTCCTCGGGGGGATCTGTG
>NZ_JBEPBI010000183.1:0-15691 GCF_040299045.1 Streptomyces sp. NPDC001027 | reverse complement strand
CGCCAGGGGGCTCCCTGCGGTCCGGATGCGCCCGCGCACCCTCGACGAGGTGGTGGGCCAGCAGCACCTGCTGAAGCCCGGCTCGCCCCTGCGCCGCCTGGTCGGCGAGGGCGCGAAAGGCCCGGCCGGCCCCTCCTCGGTGATCCTCTGGGGACCGCCGGGCACCGGGAAGACGACGCTGGCGTACGTCGTCTCCAAGGCCACCGACAAGCGGTTCGTCGAGCTCTCCGCCATCACCGCCGGCGTCAAGGAGGTCCGGGCCGTCATCGACGGCGCCCGCCGCGCCATCGGCGGCTTCGGCAAGGAGACCGTCCTCTTCCTCGACGAGATCCACCGCTTCAGCAAGGCCCAGCAGGACTCCCTCCTGCCGGCCGTCGAGAACCGCTGGGTGACGCTGATCGCGGCGACCACCGAGAACCCCTACTTCTCGGTGATCTCGCCCCTGCTCTCCCGCTCCCTCCTGCTGACCCTCGAGCCCCTCACCGACGACGACCTGCGCGATCTGGTCGGCCGCGCGGTGACCGACGAGCGCGGTCTCAAGGGAGCCGTCACCCTCCCCGCGGACGCCGAGGCCCATCTCCTGCGGATCGCCGGAGGCGACGCCCGGCGCGCCCTGACGGCCCTGGAGGCCGCCGCCGGCGCCGCCCTCGACCAGGACGAGACCGAGATCAGCCTGCGGACACTGGAGCGCACGGTCGACCGCGCGGCCGTGAAGTACGACCGCGACGGCGACCAGCACTACGACGTCGCCAGCGCCCTCATCAAGTCCATCCGCGGCTCGGACGTCGACGCCGCCCTGCACTACCTGGCCCGCATGATCGAGGCCGGCGAGGACCCCCGCTTCATCGCCCGCCGCCTGATGATCTCCGCCAGCGAGGACATCGGCCTCGCCGATCCGAACGCCCTGCCGATCGCGGTCGCCGCAGCCCAGGCCGTCGCCATGATCGGCTTCCCCGAGGCCGCCCTCACCCTCAGCCACGCCACCATCGCCCTCGCGCTGGCCCCCAAGTCCAACGCCGCCACCACGGCCATCGGCGCCGCCCTGGAGGACGTCCGCAAGGGCCTGGCCGGGCCCGTTCCGCCGCACCTGCGGGACGGCCACTACAAGGGGGCCGCCAAGCTCGGGCACGCCCAGGGGTACGTGTACCCGCACGACCTGCCCGAGGGCATCGCCGCCCAGCAGTACGCGCCGGACGCGATCCACGGCCGGGAGTACTACGCCCCCACTCGGCACGGGGCCGAGGCCCGCTACGCGGACGCGGTGGAGTGGACGAGGTCGCACCTCGGTCGGAACGGGTCCTGAGCACCCTGTAGACTTCTCCGAAGTGCTGCGTCCCGTGCAGTCAGAACGGGACAGTCAGCCGGAGCACCGGTCCCTCGGACCGGCTCCAGGAGCGTCGCGCACCGTCGAAGGTGTCGCGGGCAGCCCATCACCACCCGGAGTCCGGGATCGGTCGGTGGGCAACTCGCGTGCTGCACGTATGTGCCCAGACCAGGGGAGCGGCTGCCCGGCAGGTCCCCCAGGGACCCGGTGGGTTTCCCCGGCTGCGGATTGCGACCTCCCTCAACCCTGACAAGCCGAAACCAGGAAACGAGAGACAGTGGCGAACCAGTCCCGCCCCAAGGTGAAGAAGTCGCGTGCCCTCGGCATCGCGCTGACCCCGAAGGCCGTCAAGTACTTCGAGGCCCGCCCCTACCCGCCGGGTGAGCACGGCCGCGGCCGCAAGCAGAACTCGGACTACAAGGTCCGTCTGCTCGAGAAGCAGCGTCTGCGCGCGCAGTACGACGTGTCCGAGCGCCAGCTCGTCCGCGCCTACGAGCGTGCCTCCAAGGTCCAGGGCAAGACCGGTGAGGCCCTGATCATCGAGCTCGAGCGCCGTCTCGACGCGCTGGTCCTGCGTTCGGGCATCGCCCGCACGATCTACCAGGCCCGTCAGATGGTCGTGCACGGTCACATCGAGGTCAACGGTCAGAAGACCGACAAGCCCTCCTTCCGCGTCCGTCCCGACGACGTCGTGATGGTCCGCGAGCGCAGCCGTGAGAAGACCCTCTTCTCCATCGCCCGCGAGGGCGGCTTCGCCCCCGACGGCGAGACCCCGCGCTACCTCCAGGTGAACCTCAAGGCTCTGGCGTTCCGCCTGGACCGTGAGCCGAACCGCAAGGAGATCCCGGTGATCTGCGACGAGCAGCTCGTCGTCGAGTACTACGCCCGCTGATCCCCGCCCGGATCGGCCCGCGGCGGTCGTAGCGCCTCCGCACCCCGGCCCGTCGTCCTCCTGCCCTTCGGGGCGGGCGGGGCGACGGGCTTTTGCACGCCCCTAATCCGGTACGGAACGCCGGTGACGGCGCGATAGGCTCGCCTCCAGAGATAGGTGTTCGTCGGCCGAGGGAGCGGGTGCGCAGTGTCCGGTGGAGAGGTGGCCGGCATTCTGGTGGCCGTGTTCTGGGCGATCCTGGTCTCCTTCCTCGCCGTCGCGCTGGCGAGGCTGGCCCAGACGCTCAGGGCGACCACCCGGCTGGTCGCGGACGTGACCGAACAGGCCGTCCCGCTGCTGGCCGACGCCTCCGCCGCCGTGCGCTCCGCGCAGACCCAGATCGACCGGGTCGACGCCATCGCCAGCGACGTCCAGGAGGTCACGTCGAACGCGTCGGCGCTCTCCACCACGGTCGCCTCCACCTTCGGCGGGCCCCTGGTGAAGGTCGCCGCGTTCGGCTACGGCGTCCGTCGTGCCCTCGGCGGACGCAACGAAGACACGCCCGCGAGGGAGCCCCGGCGGACCGTCATCGTGGGCCGCACGGTCTCCCGGCGGGAGAAGCGCAAGCCCCGTGGAAAGAGGGACTGAGACCAGCGATGTTCCGCCGCACCTTCTGGTTCAGCACGGGCGTCGCCGCCGGTGTCTGGGCCACCACCAAGGTCAACCGCAAGCTGAGGCAGCTGACCCCCGAGAGCCTCGCCGCGACCGCGGCCGACAAGGCCCTCGAGACGGGAGCACGCCTCAAGGACCGCGCGGTGGGCTTCGCGCTCGACGTCCGCGACAACATGGCCCGGCGGGAGGCCGAGCTGGGGGAGGCGCTGGGGATCCGCGAGAACCCCGCCCTGCCCGCCCCCAGGCGGTACCCCGCCATCGAGAACCGCACCAACCCGAAGCATCGCGACGACCCGCAGTATCGCGACAACCCGAAGTACATCGAGAACACGACGTACTCGAACGACCGGAATGAGGACCACTGATGGAGTCGGCCGAGATCCGCCGCCGCTGGCTGAGCTTCTACGAGGAGCGCGGGCACACCGTCGTCCCTTCGGCGTCGCTCATCGCGGACGACCCGACTCTGCTCCTGGTCCCCGCCGGCATGGTTCCCTTCAAGCCGTACTTCCTCGGCGAGGTGAAGCCGCCGTGGGCGCGCGCCACCAGCGTGCAGAAGTGCGTGCGCACGCCCGACATCGAAGAGGTCGGCAAGACCACCCGGCACGGCACGTTCTTCCAGATGTGCGGCAACTTCTCCTTCGGCGACTACTTCAAGGAAGGCGCCATCAAGTACGCCTGGGAGCTGCTCACCAGCCCCCAGGACAAGGGCGGTTACGGCCTGGAGCCGGAGAAGCTCTGGATCACCGTGTACCTGGAGGACGACGAGGCCGAGCGCATCTGGCACGAGGTCGTCGGCGTGCCCAAGGAGCGCATCCAGCGCCTCGGCATGAAGGACAACTACTGGTCCATGGGCGTCCCCGGCCCGTGCGGCCCCTGTTCCGAGATCAACTACGACCGCGGCCCCGAGTTCGGCGTCGAGGGCGGCCCGGCCGTCAACGACGAGCGGTACGTGGAGATCTGGAACCTCGTCTTCATGCAGTACGAGCGCGGGGAGGGCATCGGCAAGGACAACTTCGAGATCCTCGGCGAGCTGCCCAGCAAGAACATCGACACGGGCCTCGGCCTGGAGCGCCTCGCCATGATTCTGCAGGGCGTGCAGAACATGTACGAGATCGACACCTCCATGGCCGTCATCAAGAAGGCCACCGAGCTGACCGGCGTCGCGTACGGCGAGGCCCACGACTCGGACGTCTCGCTGCGCGTGGTCACCGACCACATGCGCACCTCCGTGATGCTCATCGGCGACGGCGTCACCCCGGGCAACGAGGGCCGCGGCTATGTGCTGCGCCGCATCATGCGCCGCGCCATCCGCAACATGCGCCTCCTCGGCGCCACCGGCCTCGTCGTCAAGGACCTCATCGACACGGTCATCGAGATGATGGGTCAGCAGTACCCGGAGCTGGTCACCGACCGCGAGCGCATCGAGAAGGTCGCGCTCGCCGAGGAGAACGCCTTCGTCAAGACGCTGAAGGCCGGCACCAACATCCTGGACACGGCCATCACCGAGGCCAAGGCCGCCGGCGGCCGGGTCCTCGCCGGCGACAAGGCCTTCCTGCTCCACGACACGTGGGGCTTCCCGATCGACCTCACCCTGGAGATGGCCGCCGAGCAGGGGCTGTCCGTGGACGAGGACGGCTTCCGCCGTCTGATGAAGGAACAGCGGGACAAGGCCAAGGCCGACGCCCAGGCCAAGAAGACCGGCCACGCCGGCGTGGGCGCCTACCGCGAGATCGCCGACAAGGCCGGCGAGACCGACTTCATCGGCTACTCCGACACCGAGGGCGAGTCCACGATCGTCGGCATCCTCGTCGACGGCGCCTCCTCGCCGGCCGCCACCGAGGGCGACGAGGTCGAGATCGTCCTCGACCGCACCCCGTTCTACGCCGAGGGCGGCGGCCAGATCGGCGACACCGGCCGGATCAAGGTCGACACCGGCGCCGTCGTGGAGATCCGCGACACCCAGAAGCCGGTCCCGGGCGTGTACGTCCACAAGGGCGTCGTCCAGTTCGGCGAGGTGACGGTGGGAGCCAAGGCCCACGCCTCGATCGACGGCCGCCGCCGTACGGCCATCGCCCGCGCCCACTCCGCCACCCACCTGACCCACCAGGCGCTGCGCGACGCCCTCGGCCCGACGGCCGCCCAGGCCGGCTCGGAGAACCAGCCCGGCCGCTTCCGCTTCGACTTCGGCTCCCCGGCCGCCGTTCCGACGGCCGTGATGACCGACGTCGAGCAGAAGATCAACGAGGTGCTGGCCCGCGACCTGGACGTCCAGGCCGAGGTCATGGGCATCGACGAGGCCAAGAAGCAGGGCGCCATCGCCGAGTTCGGCGAGAAGTACGGCGAGCGGGTCCGGGTCGTCACCATCGGCGACTTCTCCAAGGAACTGTGCGGCGGCACGCATGTGCACAACACCGCCCAGCTGGGTCTGGTCAAGCTGCTCGGCGAGTCGTCGATCGGCTCGGGCGTGCGGCGCATCGAGGCCCTCGTCGGCGTCGACGCCTACAACTTCCTGGCTCGTGAGCACACGGTCGTCGCTCAGCTCCAGGAGCTGATCAAGGGCCGTCCCGAGGAGCTTCCGGAGAAGGTCTCCGCCATGCTCGGCAAGCTGAAGGACGCCGAGAAGGAGATCGAGAAGTTCCGCGCCGAGAAGGTCCTGCAGGCCGCCGCCGGTCTCGCGGAGTCGGCCAAGGACGTCCGCGGCATCGCCGTCGTCACCGGCCAGGTCCCGGACGGCACGACGCCGGACGACCTGCGCAGGCTGGTCCTCGACGTGCGCGGCCGCATCCAGGGCGGACGGGCCGCCGTGGTCGCCCTGTTCACGGTCAACAACGGCAAGCCGCTGACCGTCATCGCCACCAACGAGGCCGCCCGTGAGCGCGGGCTGAAGGCCGGCGAGCTGGTCCGCACGGCCGCCAAGACCCTCGGCGGCGGCGGTGGCGGCAAGCCGGACGTGGCCCAGGGCGGCGGTCAGAACCCGGCCGCCGTCGGCGACGCCGTCGACGCCGTCGAGCGGCTCGTGGCGGACACGGCCAAGTGAGCAGTCCCATGCGCAGGGGCCGCCGGCTCGCCGTCGACGTCGGGGACGCCAGGATCGGGGTCGCCTCGTGCGACCCCGACGGGATCCTGGCCACCCCGGTGGAGACGGTTCCCGGACGGGACCTGCCGGCGGCCTACCGGCGGCTCGTACAACTGGTCGAGGAGTACGAGCCGATCGAGGTCGTGGTGGGTCTTCCTCGCTCCCTCAAGGGGGGCGAGGGCCCGGCCGCGGTGAAGGTGCGCGGTTTCGCACAGGAACTGGCGAACAAAATCACGCCCGTATCCGTACGTCTTGTTGACGAGCGGATGACGACCGTGACGGCCAGTCAGGGACTGCGGGCATCGGGAGTGAAGTCGAAGAAGGGCAGATCGGTCATCGACCAGGCAGCCGCTGTGGTCATCCTGCAGCAGGCGCTGGAATCCGAACGGGTGTCAGGTAAAGCACCGGGCGAGGGCGTCGAAGTGGTCATCTGATCGCGATACGGTAACGTTCCGCGCGATGCGGGGCTGTTCGAACAGTCGCCGCACAGAGAGAGGCGGAACGGTGACGGGCTCGCGAAGGCTTCGTGTCCACCGCCTCGCGGCTCTAGGGGATCGATGACTGAGTATGGCCGGGGCCCCGGCTCCGAACCGTGGCATCCGGAGGACCCGTTGTACGGGGACGGCGGATGGGAAGGGCAGCACGCCCACCCGGGCCATCAGCCTGTCTACGGCGGCCAGCAGCACCACCCCTCCCCGCAGGGTCAGCAGCCGCAACAGCAGCAGGGGTACGGCGACTGGGGCCAGGGGCAGCCGCAGCAGTACGACCCGCAGTACCAGGGCTACGGCCAGCAGCAGTACCCGGGGCAGGAGCAGCCGCAGTACGTCCAGCAGAACCAGCAGCCCTACCACGAGGGGTACCAGGAGGGCGGCTGGGACGGCGCGGGCACCCATGCGCAGGTCCCGTACGCGGCCGACCCCGGCGATCCCTACGGTCAGCAGGCCGCGGCCTACGGCGCCCAGCAACCCGACTTCTACGGCACCCCGGACGCGTATCCGCCGCCGGAGCCGCCCGGTCGCCGACAGGCGGAACCGGAGCCCGGACCGGAGGCGGCGACCGCGCCGGAGCCCGAGCCCGAGCAGAAGACGGACTGGGATCCCGGTCCCGACCAGGGCGAACACGCCTTCTTCGCGGGCGGCGCGGGACAGGGCGACGAGGACGACGGCGACAGGCCCGAGGGGCGTGGCGAGCGGCGGGGACGCGGCGGGAAGGGCCCCAAGGGCGGTAAGGGTTCCACGGGGACCAAGGAGAAGAAGAGCCGTAACGGCGTCGCCTGCCTGATCGTCGTCCTGGTGTTCACCGGCGGTCTCGGCGGAGTGGGCTACTTCGGCTACCAGTTCTACCAGAATCGTTACGGCGCGGCCCCGGACTTCGCCGGCGACGGCTCCGGGACGGCGGTGACCGTCGAGATTCCCAAAGGCGCGGGCGGATACGACATCGGCCGCATTCTGAAGGCGGCCGGCGTCGTGGAAAGCGTCGACGCCTTCGTCTCGGCGCAACAGGGGAATCCCAAGGGAAAGACGATTCAGGACGGCGTCTACACGTTGCAGAAACGTATGTCTGCGGCGAGTGCGGTCGAACTGCTGCTGAGCCCGAAGAGCCGCAGCAACCTCGTCATCGCCGAAGGGCTGCGCAACTCCGCGGTCTACGCCCTCATCGACAAACGTCTCGACGTGGCGGCGGGAACCACCGCGGGGGTCGCCAAGAAGTCGTACAAGACGCTCGGCCTGCCCTCCTGGGCGCTCAACCGGCCCGGTCTGAAGGACCCGCTGGAAGGATTCCTCTATCCGTCCAGCTACGCGGTCTCCAAGGGGCAGAAGCCCGATGCCGTCCTGAAGAAGATGGTCGCGCGGGCCGCCGAGAAGTACCAGGACTTCGACCTGGCGAAGAAGGCCTCCGCCCTGGGCCTCGACGGTCCGTGGCAGCTGCTCACCGTGGCGAGCCTGGTGCAGGCGGAGGGCACGAGCCACGACGACTTCCGCAAGATGGCCGAAGTGGTCTACAACCGCCTCAAGCCCGGCAATCCCCAGACGTACGGCTCGCTGGAGTTCGACTCCACGTACAACTACGTGAAGAACCAGAGCAAGATCGACCTCTCCATCGCCGAACTGCGGAATTACGACAACCCGTACAACACCTATCACGAGAAGGGCCTGCCTCCGGGGCCCATCGACAATCCCGGTGACGACGCGCTGAAGGGCGCGCTCAACCCGACGCACGACGGCTGGTACTACTTCCTCTCGACGGACGGCAAGAGCAGCAAGTTCACCAGAACGCTTGCCGAGCACGAGAAGCTGGTCAACGCGTGGAATGCGAGCAAGGGAAAGAACTGATTTCCCTTCCGGGTATGCGCAGAGTTCGACGACATGACAACGGCGGGCGTCGGGCGGGTGGTCGGCTGCTCCGCACCGCTCGCCCGGGCGGTGCGCCGTGAAGGCTCAAGGACTGGTTTCCATGGCAGCAGCAGAAGCAACCGACGCCCGCAGGGCCGCCGTGCTCGGCAGCCCCATCGCCCACTCCCTCTCCCCGGCGCTGCACCGCGCCGCGTACCGGGCGCTGGAGCTGACCGGCTGGACGTACGACCGCTTCGAGGTGGACGAGGAGGCTCTGCCCGCCTTCGTCGACGCACTCGGCTCCGAGTGGGCCGGACTCTCGCTGACCATGCCGCTGAAGCGCGCGGTCATCCCGCTGCTCGACGAGATCAGTGAGACGGCGGCCTCCGTCGAGGCGGTCAACACCCTGGTCCTCACCGAGGACGGCCGTCGGGTCGGCGACAACACCGACATCCCCGGCATGGTCGCGGCGCTGCGCGAGCGCGGCGTCGAACAGGCGGAGTCGGCCGCCATCCTCGGTGCGGGCGCCACCGCGTCCTCCGCGCTGGCCGCCCTGTCCCGGGTCTGCGCCGGCGAGATCGTCGCCTACGTGCGCAGCGAGGCCCGGGCCGCCGAGATGCGGCAGTGGGGGGCGAGGCTCGACGTCGACGTCCGGATCGCCGACTGGGCGGACGCCGCCGACGCCCTGCGCTTCCCGCTGGTCGTCGCGACCACCCCGGCCGGCGCCACCGACGCCCTGGCGGCCTCCGTGCCCGAACGCCCGGCCACCCTCTTCGACGTCCTCTACGACCCCTGGCCGACCGAGCTGGCCGCCCGCTGGTCGATGTTCGGCGGCGCCGTGGTCAGCGGCCTCGACCTGCTCGTGCACCAGGCGGTGCTCCAGGTGGAGCAGATGACCGGCCGGGCCCCGGCGCCCGTGGAAGCCATGCGCACGGCCGGTGAACACGCGCTCAGCGCCCGGCGGCAGTCGCCCTGACCTGCGGGGGCGGCCCGTGCGGTTCGCGCCCGCGTCGCTCCCGCGGCCGGCAGGGTGCGCGGGCCGCCCCGCGTCCCGTCCGGAGGCGGACCGTGACCGGCGCTCGCCGGGCCCCTGTGACGCCGTCCCGTCCGGTTGGTGGACCGACGGCCGGGTTCGGCACCCGGACGTGGGAGGATCGAAGGCGGCGGGCCAGGGCCGCGCACCCGGTCACGCCGACGACGTACGCGACGGACGCGCGTGCGCACGGCAGTACAGGGCGCGAGCACTGAGGAGCATCGTTGAGCAGGCTGCGTTGGCTGACCGCGGGGGAGTCCCACGGTCCCGCACTTGTCGCGACGCTGGAGGGCCTTCCCGCCGGCGTGCCGATCACCACGGAGATGGTCGCCGACCACCTCGCGCGGCGGCGGCTCGGCTATGGGCGTGGTGCGCGCATGAAGTTCGAGCGCGACGAGGTCACCTTCCTCGGCGGCGTCCGGCACGGCCTGACCATGGGCTCCCCGGTGGCCGTCATGGTGGGCAACACGGAGTGGCCGAAGTGGGAGCAGGTCATGGCGGCCGACCCGGTCGACCCGGAGGTGCTGGCCGGCCTCGCCCGCAACGCCCCGCTCACCAGGCCGCGCCCCGGCCACGCCGACCTCGCCGGGATGCAGAAGTACGGCTTCGACGAGGCCCGGCCGATCCTGGAGCGCGCCTCCGCCCGGGAGACGGCCGCCCGGGTCGCGCTCGGCGCGGTGGCCCGGTCGTACCTCAAGGAGACGGCCGGCATCGAGATCGTCTCCCACGTTATCGAGCTGGCCGCCGCGAAGGCGCCCTACGGCGTGTACCCGACCCCGGCGGACGTCGAGAAGCTGGACGCGGACCCGGTGCGCTGCCTGGACGCGGACGCCTCGAAGGCGATGGTCGCGGAGATCGACCAGGCCCACAAGGACGGCGACACCCTCGGCGGCGTCGTCGAGGTGCTGGCGTACGACGTCCCGGTCGGCCTTGGCTCGCACGTGCACTGGGACCGGCGGCTGGACGCCCGCCTGGCCGGCGCGCTGATGGGCATCCAGGCGATCAAGGGCGTCGAGGTCGGCGACGGCTTCGACCTCGCGCGCGTGCCCGGCTCGAAGGCGCACGACGAGATCCTCGCCACCGGCGACGGGATCAGGCGCGCCTCGGGCCGCTCCGGCGGCACCGAGGGCGGGCTGACCACCGGCGAACTGCTGCGCGTGCGCGCGGCGATGAAGCCGATCGCGACCGTGCCGCGGGCCCTGCAGACGGTGGACGTCGCCACGGGCGAGCCGACGCAGGCGCACCACCAGCGCTCCGACGTGTGCGCGGTCCCGGCCGCCGGGATCGTCGCCGAGGCGATGGTCGCGCTGGTGCTGGCGGACGCGGTGGCCGAGAAGTTCGGCGGCGACAGCGTCCCCGAGACCCGCCGCAACGTGCGGTCGTACCTCGACAACCTGCACATCCGATGAGCGGGCCGCTGGTCGTCCTGGTCGGTCCGATGGGCGTCGGCAAGTCCACCGTCGGACAGCTGCTCGCCGAACGGCTCGGCGTCGGCTACCGGGACACCGACGACGACATCGTGGCCGAGCAGGACCGCAGCATCGCGGAGATCTTCGTCGACGACGGCGAGGAGGCGTTCCGCGCGATCGAGAAGCGGGCCGTGCAACGCGCGCTCGACGAGCACGACGGCGTCCTGGCGCTCGGCGGCGGTGCGATCCTGGACGCGGACACCCGAGGCCTGCTGGCCGGGCGGCGCGTGGTCTACCTGGCCATGGACGTCGAGGAAGCCGTCAAGCGCACCGGACTCAACGCGGCCCGCCCGCTGCTCGCCGTCAACCCGCGCAAGCAGTGGCGCGAGCTGATGGAGGCCCGCCGTCACCTCTACGAGAGCGTGGCCACGGCCGTGGTCGCGACGGACGGCCGCACGCCCGAAGAGGTCGGACGAATCGCCCTGGACGCTTTGGAGTTGAAGGAAGCATGAGCAGCGAGTCAGTGACCAGGATCCAGGTCGCCGGCAGCGCGGGCGCCGACCCCTACGAGGTCCTGATCGGCCGTCGGCTGCTCGGTGAACTCGGCGGGCTGATCGGCGACCGGGTCAAGCGGGTCGCGGTGATCCACCCCGAGGCGCTGGCCGAGACCGGTGACGCGCTGCGCGCCGATCTCGCCGGGCAGGGGTACGAGGCCGTCGCCATCCAGGTGCCCAACGCGGAGGAGGCCAAGACCGCCGAGGTCGCCGCCTACTGCTGGAAGGCGCTCGGCCAGTCCGGGTTCACCCGCTCGGACGTCGTGGTGGGCGTCGGCGGCGGGTCGACCACCGACCTCGCCGGGTTCGTCGCCGCGACCTGGCTGCGCGGGGTGCGCTGGATCGCCGTCCCCACCACCGTGCTGGGCATGGTCGACGCGGCCGTCGGCGGCAAGACCGGCATCAACACCGCCGAGGGCAAGAACCTCGTCGGTTCGTTCCACCCGCCGGCCGGTGTGCTGTGCGACCTGGCGGCGCTCGACTCCCTCCCGGTCAACGACTACGTCTCCGGGCTCGCCGAGATCATCAAGGCCGGCTTCATCGCCGACCCGGTGATCCTCGAGCTGATCGAGTCCGACCCCGAGGCGGCGCGGACCCCGGCGGGCCCGCACACCGCCGAGCTCATCGAGCGCTCCATCAGGGTCAAGGCGGACGTGGTGTCGTCCGACCTCAAGGAGTCGGGACTGCGGGAGATCCTCAACTACGGCCACACCCTCGCGCACGCCATCGAGAAGAACGAGCGCTACAAGTGGCGTCACGGCGCGGCGGTCTCCGTCGGCATGCACTTCGCCGCGGAACTGGGCCGCCTCGCCGGGCGGCTGGACGACGCGACGGCCGACCGCCACCGCACGGTGCTGGAGTCGGTGGGCCTGCCGCTGCACTACCGCCACGACCAGTGGCCCAGGCTGCTGGAGACCATGAAGGTCGACAAGAAGTCCCGCGGCGACCTGCTGCGGTTCATCGTCCTGGACGGACTGGCCAGGCCCACCGTCCTCGAGGGCCCCGATCCGGCCGTCCTGCTCGCCGCGTACGGCGAGGTGGGCGAGTAGCCCGAAGGGGAAGCGCGCGGTCAGGCGCGTCCGGTCCTCCTCCGCCGGAATCCGCCTGCCGCACCGGGCACTTCCGACCGCCCCCGGCCGTTCACCGAACGACGGCCGGGGGCGGTACCGTTCAGTTTCGAAGGGGGTCGCGGCCCCCTTCACGACCAGCGCCCATTGCCTGTACGAGACGGAGTGGCACCGGATGCAGCACGCAGTGGGTTCTCCGCTGCCGCCGCCCCACCAGCCGGGGCACGGTCCGGCCGCCGGCTGGCCGCCGGCCGCACATCACCCGGGCCCGCACCAGCCGGGCAGCGCCCCGCCGCCGCAGCCGGGTCGCCTCGGGGCCCCCTCGGGCCCGGTCCCGCCGGCCCCCCACCCGCCGGTGCCGCCCGTGCCGCACCCGCCAGCCCCGCAGCACGCCCCCGGTCCGCCGGGCCCCGACGTCACCGGACATGTGCCGCTGCCCCCGGGCGGCCCGGTCCCCATGCCCAGTGCGCCGCCCGCCCCGGTCGCCCCCGACCCGGCGGCGACCACCCTCGCGGTGCTGCTGATCGGTCCGGCGGGCGCCGGCAAGACCAGCGTCGCCAAGTTCTGGGCCGATCACCGCCGGGTGCCGACCGCGCACGTCAGCCTCGACGACGTGCGCGAGTGGGTCCGCTCCGGCTTCGCCGACCCGCAGTCCGGATGGAACGACCACTCCGAGGCCCAGTACCGCCTGGCCCGCCGCACCTGCGGCTTCGCCGCGCGCAACTTCCTGGCCAACGGCATCTCGTGCATCCTCGACGACGCGATCTTCCCCGACCGCCCGGCCGTCGGCCTCGGAGGCTGGAAACGGCATGTGGGCCCCGGTCTGCTGCCCGTCGTCCTGCTGCCCGGACTGGAGGTCGTCCTGGAGCGCAACGCCGCGCGCTCGGGCAACCGCCGCCTCACCGACGAGGAGGTGGCCCGCATCCACGGCCGCATGGCCGGCTGGTACGGCTCCGGCCTGCCGATCATCGACAACTCCCAGTTGGACGTGCCCACCACGGCGAGGGTCCTGGACGACGTCCTGGCGCGGGCGATCGCCAGCCCTCCGAAGTGGTAGCGGACCGGTCCGAGGGACGCGGCGGGGGCCCTGCCGTCCCCCGAACGCCTCTCCAACCGGCGTGATCCGGTCGACGCTCCTAGGCTCGACTCATGTCAGAGGTCTACGCGTCCCGCCGAAATAGCCTGCGCGAGCGCTGCAACGCGGCCGGAAGCGGGGCTGCGCTCGTCTCCCGTCCGGCCAACGTGAGGTATCTCGCGGGCGCCGCCCCGCAGGGCGCCGTCCTGCTGCTCGGCCGGAGCGAGGATCTCCTCGTCTGCTCCGGACCGCCCGACGACCGCCCGGACGAGGGCCGGCCGGACGAGTCCCTGCGGGTCCACACCCTGCCCCACGCCGGAG
The DNA here is from genome assembly GCF_040299045.1 of Streptomyces sp. NPDC001027. NCBI lineage: Bacteria > Bacillati > Actinomycetota > Actinomycetes > Kitasatosporales > Streptomycetaceae > Streptomyces > Streptomyces sp. NPDC001027. The sequence continues at coordinate 1,956 of NZ_JBEPBI010000183.1, read as the reverse complement.
GGGATCCGGCGGTCGCCGCCGCCGACCTGCTCACGGCCCAGGGCGGCGACTCCCTCGCCGTCGAGGAGCATCACCTGACGATGGTCCGCCACCGCGAACTGCGCTCCGTGGCGCCCCGGCTGCGCCTCGCCGACCTGGGCTGCGCCGTGGAACAGCTCAGAGTGGTGAAGGACGAGGAGGAGATCTCCTGTCTGCGGATCGGCGCCGAGATCGCCGACCAGGCGCTGGGGGAGCTGCTGGAGTCGATCCTGGTCGGGCGCACCGAGCGGCACCTCGCCCTCGAACTGGAGCGGCGCCTCGTCGACCACGGCGCCGACGGCCCGGCCTTCACCACCTCCGTCGCCACCGGCCCGAACTCCGGTCGTCGCGGCCACCGCCCCACGGACCGGCGCGTCGAGGAGGGCGACTTCCTCTCCGTCTGCCTGGGCGCGGCCTACCGCGGCTACCGCTGCGAGATCGGCCGTACGTTCGTGATCGGCACGTCTCCGGCCGACTGGCAGATCGAGCTGTACGACCTCGTCTTCGCCGCTCAGCGGGCCGGACGGGAGTCCCTGGCGCCCGGCGTCGCCTGTCGTGACGTGGACCGGGCGGCACGCCAGATCCTGGATTCCGCGGGGCACGCCGAAGGCCTTCCGGCGCTCACCGGGCACGGTGTCGGACTGGAAATCGAAGAGGACCCGCAGTTGACCCCCGCGGCCATGGGTAAACTGGACGCTTGCGTGCCGGTCACCGTCGAACCCGGGGTACACCTCCCGGGCCGGGGCGGCGTCCGGATCGATGACACGCTCGTCGTGCGCCCCGAGGCGGACGGCGGACCCGAGCTACTCACCATCACGACCAAGGAGCTGCTCGCGCTGTAGGAGTGCGTGCCCCGGGGTCGTCGTCAGTCCAGGAGATTCCGCAACCGTGGCTTCCACGAACGACCTCAAGAACGGCCTGGTGCTCAAGCTGGAAGGCGGGCAGCTCTGGTCCGTCGTCGAGTTCCAGCACGTCAAGCCCGGCAAGGGCCCCGCCTTCGTGCGCACCAAGCTCAAGAACGTGCTTTCCGGCAAGGTCGTCGACAAGACGTTCAACGCCGGCGTCAAGGTCGAGACCGCCACTGTCGACAAGCGCGACATGCAGTTCTCGTACATGGACGGCGAGTACTTCGTCTTCATGGACATGGAGACCTACGACCAGCTCATGGTCGACCGCAAGGCCGTCGGAGACGCGGCCAACTTCCTGATCGAGGGCTTCACGGCCACCGTCGCGCAGCACGAGGGCGAGGTGCTCTTCGTGGAGCTGCCGGCCGCCGTCGAGCTCGTGGTGCAGGAGACCGAGCCGGGCCTGCAGGGCGACCGCTCCACCGGCGGCACCAAGCCCGCCACCCTGGAGACCGGCCACCAGATCCAGGTCCCGCTCTTCATCACCACCGGTGAGAAGATCAAGGTCGACACCCGCACCAGCGACTACCTCGGCCGGGTGAACAGCTAACCGTGGCTGCCCGCAACACGGCCCGCAAGCGCGCCTTCCAGATCCTCTTCGAGGGCGACCAGCGCGGAGTCGACGTCCTGACGGTCCTCGCGGACTGGATCCGGCTCTCCCGGGCCGACACCCGGCAGCCGCCGGTCAGCGAGTACACCATGCAGCTGGTGGAGGGCTACGCGGAGCACGCGCGGCGCATCGACGAGCTGATCGCCCAGTACGCGGTCGGCTGGACGCTCGACCGGATGCCGGTCGTCGACCGCAACCTGCTGCGTCTCGGCGCCTACGAGCTCATCTGGGCCGACGAGACCCCGGACGCGGTCGTCCTCGACGAGATGGTGCAGCTGGCGAAGGAGTTCTCCACGGACGAGTCGCCCTCGTTCGTCAACGGTCTGCTAACGCGAGCAACTCGTCGCAGCCGGGCGTCAGATACCGGAACGCCGCCTCGATCCGGTCCTGCACGTAGGCGCGCACCCCGGCCTGCGGGACGGT